>JBALXG010000348.1:0-3686 GCA_036961055.1 Leeuwenhoekiella sp.
GCGGCGAACCAAAATACTCAAAAGACACCCTAAATTCTATGGGATCATCAACTTTAGAAATTATGAGTCCATTTTTATCCAGAGATATATTGGCAATATTATTTTGAAATTCTGCTAGCGTGCGATCAATACGTGAGATTTGATTCACAGATGTGCCACTTTTATAGTCTGCTCTTAAAGGTGAAGTAAGTATAATTCTTGTTTTATCTTGACCTTTAACCAAATATTCATCATTATTAATTACAATATTTGAACTCGCACCATAAGCAGCCCCCTTCTTTATTACAATTGAGTTATCCCCATTTCTTGCGTTTTCCTGAAGCTTATTATCAGACATATACCTTCCAAAAGTTACAAGCATTTCTGAGTAATCCTGAACACCGGTTTTAAGAGAGCGCACCCAAACTTTCATAGTACCCTGAATAGCTTCGGTAGATCTGCGATAACCTACAGCGCCTCTATATAAAATTTCTACTGATGTCTCTTTACCTCCCGGTCTTGGCAGAGCTCCAGAGGTATATTTTCGCAGTAAACTTAACCCACTACTTTCTGAATAATCTCTGTCTATTTTAGTATTGAGTGTTAAAAGGTATTTATTAGGATCTGAAGTATCGCTTATTACATCTGTAGAAACATTGAGTTTATTACTGGACTGTATATCAAATTGACCGTAAAATTTAACTGAAATATTCCCATCCAGATATTTATAATATTTCTGTGGGACTCTCCCGGTAATATTAGAAACTTTAACATTCCAACGACTTGGTGAAAAATTACTCGCAATCCCTATTACACTCTCATAATTATTTTTAAAGGGCTGGGGTACTGAAATGTTATTTATAATTGCAGAAACAACTCCGCTATTTGTGTTCCCAAGAACAATCATTGACTCGGGCCCATTATTAATATCTCCAAATATACCTTCACCACTTACTTTTGTAATAGAAGCATGATAGGCATTGTTAATTAATATAGCTCCGCGTTTCGCATTGTTAACCTGTATATCCTCTATCACAGGGCCAAATGTTAATCTGTTATTACGCTGCGGAATATAAATTGCTCTTCCTGAAACTTTTTTAGCTGTTTCTGCAAGATTTTTATCATCAATCTCTGCTAAATAAAAAGTATGTTCTCCTTTATTTGTAACACTTACAGCAGTTGGTCGTAAAATAGATTCTTCAAACCATTTATCAAATGCCTCGTTGTCCTGAACAGACATATACCCATGCATCCCCTTAAATCGCAGCGCATCACAAAAGTATCCCGCATACTTATCATTCGCTAAAGGATTAGGTTTTACAAAAGCTGTAGCCGCTGCTACAAATACAGTATTTATTTTATTGCCTGTTATATTCTCAAAAATGTATCCTTGAGCTGCAGCCCATGCAAATACACCAATGTTCACATAGAAAAACCTTATATCTTTAAATTCGGCAAAAGACCAGGTAAATTGTCGTGAACAAAAACCATAACGAAAATTGCTTAGCGTAAGACCTTCAAAAGAGGGCGTTCTCACGTCGCCAACCGTATTTTTTATGTTAGTTGAAATCTCATCTGTAAAACAAGCGCCCCCCGTTTGACCTTCTATATCTTCTGCTTTTACAGATTTGGTAGGCGACATAATCCGCTCATAACCATCAATAGGGCCCTGCAACAAAACTCCATACCCCTCTATATTGACCTGACTTCTCACCACTATTGAGGTATTTATTCTGTATTTGCCAGGTGTCAACTCAACTTTTACGGCATTGCAATAAACGTCTGCTATATTTGCAGCGTAATTTATGGCTGCCTGAATGCCAGCATAAGCCTGCGAACTCTCAAGAGATTTTACAAAAGGATACATCTCTTGTGCTTCCCTCAATGTGGTAAATCGTTCAGATAATGGTCTTACCTCTTTATTTTCACCAGAAATCGCCCCAAAATCAAGCGGATCAATTCTTCCTTTATCAAGTCTTAAAAACCTGCCTTGATTTATTAATTTATTTTTAAATATAAAACCCCCATCCTGGGGTTGATCAGCATTTACATCCCAAATAAAAGTTCCACCTCCTCCGTCTCCTGGTTTATGATAACCTAGTACTTCTATAGTCTGCCCGTCTACAGGACCCGCAAAATTTAGTAAATCATTTATACTCTTAAGCTGAATTGATTGCAAAGTATGAGACATGATCATTTTATTATTATGCCTTTTAAGAGGCTGACTATTCAAGAGCAAATCACTTTTATGAGAAAAATTTACATGCGCTGAAACTACTTGAAGATAAAATAATAAAATAAGAGTTAGACAGGTATATGTATTTAATGATTTCATAATTTTTAAAATTACTTTAAGCCAAAATAATTATTTAAAAATGAGTAAATAATAGCGCACTTACAATAGAAGTATAGAATATTTAAAATAAACTTTATTGTGCTATATACAATATAAGTATCACTTTAACTCCCTGTTTTATGAATCAGATTTTTACTTATTCTTAAAATTAATGTTAAGGGTTAAATGAGGTCAAATAAGAAAGTCATTCTCAGTATAAGTAGATCAATCATCTTAATGATTATATACTATTATATCTAGCTTAGAATTAGCATATCAATATTATAGGTGCTTATTATGGAGACGTGCTTTAAGGACAGTTTTCTAAAGTTATAACACTCCTTCTAAACAGAAAATATTTCCTTAAAAAACTGGTGTTTATTACCTAAAAATCGGAAAAAATCAGCGAAAATCGCTTGCCTTTATGAAAATAAGAAGTGGGTCATACTGGATTCGAACCAGTGACTTCCACGTTGTCGACGTGACACTCTGAACCAACTGAGTTAATGACCCTAATATTGAGAGCGGCAAGATAAATAATAATTTAAACATTACACCAAAAAGTTCTTTCGACAGGAAGGATGTTTAAAATTTACTAAACGAGAGACAATACAGAAAAATTTATTATATTATTCTCAATTTCAAATTCATAACTCATATAAAATAAGACTTTGAAAAAGACTGCGATTTATTTAATTCTGATACTGACCATTACTGGATGTAGAACCCAAAATGAAGTGTCTAAAAATTCTATTGTTCAAATTGATTTTATTGAATTAGGTTATGGTATTTGCACTGTAAAAACCCTAACTAGTGAAAAAATGGAAAACACTCCTACGGGAACTCATAATGTCTCAACTAATTTTAAATTAATTGAAAAGACAGATAGAATACCAATTAAAATTGGACAACAATTTGGTGTTGATTATCTCTTGAAATCTGATATTTACACAGAAATTCCGGTTGAATTTGTTTGGACTTTTCCTGAATCAATTACAAATGAAAATGGAGAGGTTTTTAAAGAAATAAAATATACGCGCAACGTGTCAACTAATGAGAATAACCATTCTACCTATACATTAAATGAGAATTATTTACTTGTAAAAGGAGAATGGAAATATGAAGTGCTTTATAAAGGTAAAAAAATCTACCAAAGAAAATTTTACCTTGAGTAATTATTAGTCTTTCTGAGAATAAACCTATTCTCTTATTTTCTGTCTATGTTGTAAATCCCATTCATGAAGTTTATCAATTATTTGCAGAGAACATTCTTAAGTTGCAATTTCTATTTTACTGAATAAAAAAGATTTAATATGTCTAGTCCTAAATAATCGATACAGATTATTACTTGATTAAACTTATTATTTAATTC
>JBALXG010000349.1:0-3668 GCA_036961055.1 Leeuwenhoekiella sp.
CAAGTGAGGCGGTTTTTTTAGGAGCTTATGCGTATGCTTTAGCTTCTCTTGATAAAAAAATAGCTTATTTGGCCTCATAATCGAGTTTTTTAGGAGATATTTCACCATAGATGAAAAAGCCAAACAAAATTTCGATTAAAGATATCTCAAAAGAATTAGGGATTTCGATTACTACAATTTCCTTTATAATTAATAAAAAAGCTAAAAACCGAATTAGCGCTTCTGTTATAAAAAAGGTTGAAGATTATATTGAAAAAGTAGGCTACAAGCCCAATTCTTCTGCACAATCTTTACGTACCGGCAAGTCAAAAACAATTGTTTTTATGGCTGAAAATATCTCTGACCCTTTTTTTTCTGCAATAGCAAAAGAGATGGAAGAAGTTGCTTATAACAATGGTTACAAAATAATTTATTGCAGTACAGAAAATAATAAAAAGCGAGCAATAGAATTAATCTCTCTTTTTCAGGATAGACAGATTGATGCATTTATTATAACACCGCCAGAAGATTTTGAATATGAAATTAAAGAACTTGTAGAACAAGAGCAACAAGTTATTATGTTATTTGACAGACATTATAATGATATAATACACAACTACGTGGTTCTTGACAATTATAATGGCGTAAGAGTTGCCCTAGAACCGCTCATAGAGCAGGGTTTTAAAAATATACTTTATGTTGGGCTTGATTCAGATATTTCTCCTATGGTTGAACGCCAGGAAGCTTATCTGGAAACTCTTAAAGATAATAACCTTAAACCAAGAATCCTTCTTACCCCTTTTAAGGATATAAAAACCGGAAGAATAAATACAACTTTGAAAGATTATTTTAAAAATGATACTTCTGTTGATGCCATATTATTTGCTTCTAATGGATTAGCTATTTGTGGTTTGCGTGTGCTGAAAGAACTGAATATTAAAATTCCCGATGAAATTGCTGTCGTAACTTTTGATGATAGGGATCTTTTTGAACTTTATACTCCATCGATTTCGGTGTTTGCTCAACCAGTTTCTCAACTTGCAAATGCTTTAATAGAAGGCACTTTACAATTATTAAACTCAAAGAAGGATAAGCCTGAATTATTTCAAAAAATATTATCTGGTAATCTTATTATCAGAGATTCTTCTAAAAAAAGAAAAGCTCTTTCTTAAATAAAGAAATAATGCGTTTCTTCATACATGACAATGTATAATGGCTTTTAATTACACACAAAATTTAAAATGAAATATCTTCCTTACATTCTGCTTTTCTTTTATATTTCTTGTAAACATTCTGCTAAACCTACGCACGTAGATAACGTATCGCAAACGGAAATCGCTTCTGAAAAGTCATGGATGCTTGGTCCATTTTTAAGAGCAGATAATGCCGTGGCAATTATTAAAAATGATACTTCTAGTACGTTTAAAGATCCTATGAGTGGAGAAATTGTAAACTGGCAATCAAAGGCCACATTTAATCCTGCAGCTATTTTAAAAAATGATACAATAAATGTGCTATATAGAGCAGAGCAAAAGAGAAGTACAGATATAATAGGCGGGCATACTTCACGCATTGGTCTGGCTTTATCTGCAGATGGGTTAAATTATACCCGCTCAAAGGAACCAATTTTTTATCCCGCAAATGACGAGCAGAAAGAATTTGAGTGGCCGGGCGGTACTGAAGATCCCAGGATAGTTCAAAGTGAAGATGGTACTTTTGTATTGACATACACACAATGGAATAGAGATGTACCGCGTCTGGCAGTAGCAACATCTATAGACCTTAAAAACTGGCAAAAATATGGCCCGGTTTTCAAAGATTTTAAAGAAGGAAAATATCATAATATAGAAACGAAATCTGGAGCTATCGTCACTAAGTTAAAAGGTGGGAAATTAATCGCTGCTAAAATTGACGGGAAATATTATATGTATTTCGGCGTGCCTCATATATGGCTCGCAACTTCAACCGACTTAATTCACTGGGAGCCTGTAGAAGATTATGCCGGTAACTTGGCACCGGTTCTAAATCCCAGACCGGGGTATTTTGACTCATGGCTTGTTGAGGCAGGAGCTCCTCCTGTTTTAACTGAAGATGGCATTGTGGTTCTATATAATGCTGGCAATTCCCAAAATATAGGAGTAGAAGATTTAGGCAATCGTATTTATACCGCTGGTCAAGCTCTGTTTGATGCTAAGGAACCTTGGAAATTAATAGACCGCAGCAATAAACCGTTTCTTAAGCCTGAGTTGCCCTTTGAAAAATCTGGACAATATAAAGATGGAACTACCTTTGTAGAGGGGCTAGTTTATTATAAAAACACCTGGCTTCTTTATTATGGTACCGCAGATAGTATGGTAGGTGTTGTTAAGGCAGAGAAGAAGTAAGGCTCAATATATTTTGATTTTTCTTTACTAAAATTTGATGATGATGAAAGTTTATATAGGTTGTTCAGGCTACAGTTATAGAGACTGGAAAGGTAAATTTTATCCAGAGCAGTTACCCACAAAAGATTGGCTTACGTTTTACTCAACAGTTTTTAATACTGTAGAAATAAATTATACATTTTACAGGACTCCCGGACCTACTACAGTTACAAACTGGAAGGAAAAAACAGAAGAAAACTTCAATTTTACACTAAAAGGAAATAGAGATATTACCCATTACAAAAAGCTAAACGACATAGATGAAAGTCTTAATAAATTTCAGGATATGGCCGCTGTTATGCGACCTAAACTGAGTTGTGTGCTTTGGCAACTACCACCCAGTCTACATCGGGATGATAAATTACTTCTTAATTTCTGTGAACGGCTGGATATAAAGAATAAAAATGTCATTGAATTTCGCCATAATTCGTGGTTCAATACGGAAGTTTATGAGATTTTAAAGATGAGCGACATAAGTATTTGTTCTATTTCCAGTCCTATGTTTCCAGAAGAGATGATTGTGACCAGTAATACTGGTTACGTACGTTTTCATGGCAAAGGCAAAAAATGGTACGATTATGATTATTCAGAAGAAGAATTATTTCAATGGTATAAAAAAATTAGGGAGTCTAAAGTAAGTGATGTTTATATTTATTTTAATAACGATCTCGGCGGGAGGGCAGTTCATAATGCAAAGGCTTTACGACAATTATTCAATTTAGAATGATAATTGTGTTCACCAATAAACGAGGCTATAAAGTGCAAAGACGTGTTTCAACTATTCATATATTAAGTTCAATTTCATTTTAAAGTTGTTTCTTATCTTTAGTAATTTATAACCTTAGCTTTATCTTAACTAGTTATTATATTTTATATCGTATAATTATAAAAAATTACAATATGAAAAAGAAAAAAGTAAATACAATTAAGCAATTTTTTATGATGACAACTGCGGCTCAGATCGCCTTTTACAGTTATTTATGGTATAAAAAAGCCAAAAAGTAATAGGAAAAACCGCTTTTTTTAGCCAATAATCGGGATTAAATGCTTAAAAGTTGGCTTCTGTTGCTCTAAAAACTTACAGATATTTTGATAGATTTCATTGTGATAAGAAACTATAAAAGAATGCCTTTAAAATCTGTATTTTAGTAGATAGTTTATCAATATCGAATTTAGAAGGTTTATAAATTATTGATATTACAATAAATCTATTCTTTTCTGGCTATATTTAGTAATTGTAACTAAAGCTAAAAATAGTTCTTGGAA
>JBALXG010000034.1:0-8033 GCA_036961055.1 Leeuwenhoekiella sp.
TACTTCACAAAACCTTTGAGTAAAGAGTCTTTGATGCACCTAATAAGCATTTATAAAAAATCTCAGGACTAAAAATTTAAAAAAAAGCCCGCTTTTCTATATAGAAAAGCGGGCTTTTTGAATTAATATCAGTTGAGGTTTAAACAATTGATTGCACAACTGCCTTCTCTGCTTCTTTACGAGAACCATCAAAACCGTCTATACCAGATACTGTAGTATATTTAAGAACATACCTCTTACCTGGATTAATACGTTGATAAGCCGATTGACACATCATTGTAGCTTCATGAAAACCACAAAGAATCAATTTTAATTTACCAGGATATGTGTTCACATCTCCTATGGCGTAAACCCCGGGAATGTTTGTTTGATAATCCAGAGAATTATCAACTTTTATAGCGTTTTTCTCGATCTCTAATCCCCATTCTGAAATAGGACCTAATTTAGGCGAAAGTCCAAAAAGTGGAATAAATTCATCAGCCTCTAATATATATTGCTCATCGCCTTGTTTTATGGCAACTCCGGTTACATAATCTGCACCTTCTAGACCCACTACTTCTGCGGGAGTGATTAAATTAATCTTTCCTAAGAGTTTAAGTTCACGAACTTTTTCTACAGAATCTAATGCCCCACGAAATTCATTACGACGGTGAATAAGTGTAACCTCTTTTGCAATATCTGCAAGAAATATGCTCCAGTCCAGCGCAGAATCACCACCACCAGCAATAACAACACGCTTATCTCTGTAAACTTCTGGATCTTTGATCATATAAGCCACACCCTTGTCTTCAAATTTATGAATGTTAGGAATAGGTGGTTTACGTGGCTCAAAACTTCCCAGACCACCTGCAATAGCGACTACAGGCGCATGGTGTTTTGTTCCTTTATTTGTGGTCACTATAAAAGTACCATCATCTAATTTCTCAATAGTTTCTGCACGCTCACCTAAAGTGAAACCAGGCTGAAACTGCTTACCTTGTTCAATAAGATTATTTACCAAATCACCTGCTAAAACTTCCGGGAAACCGGGAATATCATAGATAGGTTTCTTAGGATAGATCTCAGAGCATTGTCCACCCGGTTGCGCTAAAGCGTCAATAAGGTGACATTTTAGTTTTAACAATCCAGCTTCAAATACAGTAAATAAACCTGTGGGACCCGCCCCTATTATTAGAATATCTGTTTTAATCATTTTTCACTCTTTTTGAGGGCTTTTTGCCAATTTTACGCATATTTATTTTGAAACAAGACCTTTAGTAAATTCATTCAGTTTTTCAACTTTTTCTTCAAAATCACCCTTAATAGTCTTGCGGTATTCATTTAAATTTTTAACTAAGTCGTCAATATCTTCTGGAATTACATCCTCAAAAAATTGACGTAAACGTTTAGCGGTGGTTGGCGATTGCGCGTTTGTTGAAATTGCGATCTTCACATGACCTTTGGTTACAATTCCTCCCATATAGAAATCACACAAGTCTGGAACGTCGGCAATATTTGCTAAAATGTAACGCTTACGAGCACCTTTGTAAACACGTCTGTTTACTTTCTCACTATCTGTCGTAGCAATCACGATATGCTTATTCTTCAACATAGATGGCTTGTATTTTTTCTTCACCATCTTGATGTTAAACTTATTTGCCAAAGCGATTGTTTCCTCTCTAAAGAAAGGTGCTGCCATTTCTACATTAGCATCAGGGCTTGATTTAAGCAAGAAAGTAAGTTTCTCTAAAGCCACATTCCCGCCACCTATAATGAGGATATTAAGACTGCGAACTTTTAAAAAAACCGGATATAGTGTATTTCTCTCCTCTCCTACCATGCCTGCTGATTTTCGGCATAATTTGCCTGATATTGAAGCAAATCTTCCCGATTTTTAACCACTTCTCCTATCACAATAATCGCCGGATTTGACAATTCATTTTCGGCAACTATGCTTTCAATAGTTTCAATCGTGCCAATACCTATTTTTTCTTCTGCTGTGGTACCATTTTGAATAATAGCTACAGGCATATTTTGTTTTCCGTTCTCACTAAAAATAGAAACGATCTCTGTCAGTTTGCTCATTCCCATAAGAATTACAACCGTTGCAGTAGATTGTGCTGCAACAGCAACATCTTTTGAAATTTTATGCTCTTTAGTCGTACCTGTAATTACCCAAAAACTTTCTGAACTTCCTCTTTTTGTAAGTGGAATATTCTGAGAAGCCGGTACAGCAAGCGAGGATGAAATTCCAGGAACCATTGCAACTTCAACACCTTGTTGCGCTGCATATTCCATTTCTTCAGAACCACGACCAAAAATAAATGGATCTCCTCCTTTTAATCGCACAACATGACCATGAGATTTTGCTCTACTTACAATAAGATCATTTATCTGTTCTTGTTGATATGCATAACAACCTTTTCGTTTCCCTACAAAAATCTGCTCTGCATTGGGCGCATAATCCAACAAAACAGGATTTACCAGTGCATCATAAAGAACCACGTCTGCGCTTTCTAAAGCTTTGATGCCTTTTAGCGTAAACAATTCTGGGTCACCGGGCCCGGCGCCTACAATTGTTAATCTGGGATTTTTAGTTTGCATGAGCCAATTGGTTTTTACGATACGTGTCTACACGATCAAAGAATGCGTTAGCTTCGGCTAGATACGCTTCCGCGAAAACTGCCGTAGGTTCGTTCTCTTTTATTTGGTACACAAGTTCGGAAAAAGTTTTCCCAGATACAACTTCGCTATTTTCGTCAAAAGCATTGTCAAACTCAGTAATAATATTTGCTTGAGTATTGGTTTTCACGTCTTCAGCAAGCAATAATGCTTTTGCACCATTAACTAAACCAGCATATGTATGATAAATACTGTCTGCCCATTTTTTCTCTTCAAAAGCTTCAATAGACATGCCTAATTTATCTTTCGCTTCAAGCAAAAGTGTTTGGACAAGATCAATTATAACGCCGGCACATTCACCTACACCAACTTCCTGTACATATTTCTCATCGTTACCCCAGTCAATAAAGTCTGATTCTACAAGATCATCTGTAGAAGAAAGAGGTTTTAGAATTTCGTAGAAATATTTTTGTCCTTGCGCGTCATAATAATCAAGAAAAGCGGTTGCGTTTCCATTTTGTTTGTAATCATCTAAAATAGTGCGCAAAGCTTGTGGCCCGCGTTTACTAGGGATTTTTATCACTTTATCAGAAAATCTTCCCTGACCATTACCTAAAACTCCGCCACCAAGTAAAACCTGCAATGCAGGCGCAACCAACTTCTCAGGAGTGCGAATTGACATTCCCTGAAAACCGATGTGCGACATATTGTGTTGCCCGCAGGCATTCATACAGCCGCTTATTTTTATGGTAAGCTCTTTATTATTTATATATTCAGGATATTCTTCATGAAGAACTCCTTCAAGAACATCTGCAATACCGGTACTGCTAGCAATACCAAGGTTACAAGTGTCTGTCCCAGGACAAGCTGTAATATCTGCAGTTGTGTTATATCCAGGATTTGCAAATCCTTGCTTTTGTAATTCTGTATAGAAAAATGGAAGTGCTTCTTTGCGAATATCACGTAATAATATGTTTTGTCTTAACGAAAGACGCAACTCATTAGAAGCATATTTTTTGATCAAACCTGCTAAAAAACGGGCTTTATCAGTCGAAAAGTCACCTAATTTGATCTTTAATCCGATTGCATAAAGCCCTTTTTGTTTTTGCTCAAAAACGTTAGTACGCTTCCACGCATCATAAGCTGTTTGATTAGTTATCTCAACTTGAGGAATCACAGCATCACTGAAAACAACGGGCTTTTCAAAATCTGTAGTATCAATCTCATACGTATGATAAGAAAATGCTTTTTGCTCTTCTTCTACCATTGCCATAAAAGCGTCCTTGCCTATATCTTTTATAAGATATTTCATTCTCGCTTTTAATCTACGTGAACGCTCACCATGTCTGTCAAAAATACGCAACACACCTTCTACAGTGGGTATTAATTTATTTACAGGCAAAAATTCATAAAGCAAATCTGCCTGACGTGGTTGTGATCCTAAACCACCACCCAGCATTACCTGAAAACCTTTTTCACCATCTTTTATTTTAGGTATAAAACCTAAATCATGCATAAAAGCAAGAGCCGTATCTTCATCTGTAGAAGAGAACGAAATTTTAAATTTCCGTCCCATTTCCTGACAGATAGGATTTCTTAAAAAGAATTGAAAAACAGCATGCGCATAAGGTGAAACGTCAAAAACTTCATCAGCATCAATACCTGCAGTCTCGCTGGCTGTTACATTTCGCACTGTGTTGCCACAAGCTTCTCGCAACGTAACATCATCTTTCTCAAGTTCTGCCCACAATTCTGGAGCGCGATCAAGACTTACATAATGTATTTGTATATCCTGTCTAGTAGTAATATGCAGTTTACCTGTAGAATATTCATCTGCAACAGCTGCAATACGCACAAGTTGTTCTCCTTTTACTTTTCCGTAAGGGAGTTTTATACGTATCATCTGCACACCTTCCTGACGCTGACCGTAAACTCCACGTGCTAAACGCAGACTACGAAAACGCTCTTCATCAATCTTTCCTTCTTTAAAAAGACGAATCTTTTTTTCCAGATCTATAATATCGCGTTCTACTACAGGATTCTCTATTTCGGTTCTAAAACTTTGCATGTCTTTATTTTTTAATTTTCAGCGCTTAAAGCTGAATTCCGCATTCTAAATTAGATTTTGGCTTGGTAGGGTCGTAATATCTAAACTCATTAGGTAAATTATTTTCTTTCAAATAATTATGAAGTTCAGGCTCTGACCAAAAGTAGAATGGACTTACTTTTAAAATGTTCTCTCCGTTAACACTTAGAATATCTAAAGTGTCTCTGTAAGCAGTCTGCCCGCGTCTTATATTTGTAAACCAAAGATCAGGGTTGTGCTCATCAAGCGCTCTTTGAAAAGGCTCTAGTTTTACAGTATTCACAAAATCTCCAAATTCATCACTATTAGAACTTGGCACCTCGTCAAAATTGTGATCTACTAAAGATTTGTAAACACAAAGATTAACAGGTAACTGCTCTTTTATAGTTTTTGAAAATTCTACTGTTGCGTCTGTATTGAAACCCGTATCACACCATACGAGATTAATTCCAGGCTTTGCTTTGCTTACTGCATGGATCAAAGATGCAGCATAAGGAGCAAAATTGCTGGTTAATATAGGACGTGAAGAAATGTTTAATGCAAACTCAATAACTTCTTCAACTGATTTATCTCGTAAAATCTGATTGTAGTAATCAAGATTTTCTTTTATATGTTCTACTGTTTCCATTCAAAAATATTTAAATCCTATCGGAGTACTAGGATTTGTGACAAAAGTAACTCCCATCATCGACGCAGCCAAGAGTTTTGGGAAAATTTTTAAAAGATTTAATCGATTATTAATATGAGACCAAAAAATTGAGATTTTTTCAGTTATTCTTTGATTAAGTCTGCGAGAGTGTTGTTATTCAATACATTTAACGTACTATCTCTTACCTGAATCATTAAACTATGTACAGAACAAGCAGCTTCATCAGGGCAATCATCACATTTTTCGTAGAAATTTAAGCTCACACAAGGCACCATAGCTACCGGACCTTCCAGAATACGCATGACATCAACCATCTTGATATCTTCTGCCGGCATTCTTAAATAATAACCGCCGCCTTTACCTTTACGTGAACCAAGAAATCCTGCTTTTCGTAAAGAAAGCATTATACTTTCCAGAAATTTCTGAGAAATATTTTCGCTCTTAGCAATGGCTCCTATTTGCACAGGCTCTACACATTGTTGTTTTGCGATATAACTTAAGGCTTTAAGGCCGTATTTGGTCTTTTTTGAAAGCATGTCGCAAAGGTACGAAATTGCCCTTCATCTTACGCTTTAAGTGCCTGATCCAGATCTGCAATAATATCTTCTACATGTTCTAACCCTACAGAGCAACGCACTAAACCATCTGTAATACCAACTTCAAGACGATCTTCTTCACTTAATTTGCTATGTGTAGTCGATGCAGGATGCGTCACAATAGTTCTGGTATCACCCAAATTTGCAGAAAGCGAACACATTTTTATAGCATTAAGAAATTTACGTCCTGCTTCCACTCCGCCTTTTACTTCAAAAGCGACTATGTTTCCACCTAAACGCATTTGCTTTTTTGCAACTTCATACTGCGGATGCGATTTCAAAAATGGATATTTTACAAAATTCACCTGAAGATGCTCCTCTAGAAATTCAGCTACTTTAAGCGCATTTTCGCAATGGCGATCTGCACGTACATGCAACGTTTCTAAACTTTTTGAAAGAATCCACGCGTTAAAAGGTGATAAAGCCGGACCTGTATTACGCGCAAATAAATATATTTCACGAATTAGATCCGATTTTCCCACGGTTACTCCACCCATTGCACGACCCTGACCGTCAATCATTTTAGTTGCAGAATGAATTACCAGATCTGCTCCAAATTTTATAGGCTGCTGTAAATATGGTGTCGCAAAGCAATTATCAACCACAAAAATGAGATTGTGCTTTTTTGCAATGTCGCCTAAAAGTTGGAGATCAAGCACATCAACTGCCGGATTTGTAGGTGATTCTACATATAGAATCTTAGTTTCAGGTTTGATGAGACTTTCTATTTTATCAACCTCATCTACTTTAAAATAAGAAGTAGAGATATTCCATTTTGGAAGATATTTTGTAAATAAAGTATGTGTAGAACCAAAAACTGATCTGGCTGAAACAATGTGATCACCACTACTTAAAAGCGCTGCAAAAGTTGAAAAAACAGCCGCCATTCCTGTGGCGAAAGCATACCCAGATTCTGCGCCTTCAAGCTTGCAAATTTTGTCTACAAATTCCGTTGTATTAGGATTTGTAAATCGGCTGTAAATATTACGGTCTTTTTCTTCAGCAAAGCTGGATCGCATATCTTCTGCATCTTCAAAAATAAAGCTGGACGTCATATAAATAGGCGACGTATGCTCGAGATTTTCAGAACGGTTTAATTGCGTACGTATCGCTTCAGTTTCAAAATGCTTACTCATAATTTTTTATTGATAATAGGTCTTCGACTAGCTCAGACAGATATTTATTTTATAGTTGTAATCTGGAATGGGTCTTCGACAGGCTCAGACTGACATCTCGTTTTATTATTGTGATATTGAAAAAAAAATAGATTGTCTTCGACAGGCTCAAACTGACAACAGTTTTGAAACACAAATCAAAGCTACAATGTCGTGCTGAGCTTGTCGAAGCATTATAATTCTTGCCCGTTTAAAAATACTTTATAGGTGATTGTAACACTAGGCTCCAGCGTAATAGAAACCGAACAATATTTATCAAAACTCAGGTTTGCAGCGCGCAAAGCTTTTGCGGGATCGATATCGCCTTCCAAATAGACATTTACAGAAATAAACTCAAACGGCTTAGCGCCTTTTACTTCTTTACGCTCACCTTCAACTTCTACGTGATACGAGTCAATTTCCTGCTTTTGTTTCTTTAAAATGGAAATCACATCTATAGCGCTGCAACCGCCTACGCCCATTAAAAGAAGTTCCATGGGGCTTGAGCCTTTTACTTCATCACGGGTTTTATTATCGATTAAAACAGGTATTCCTGAAGATCCTTTAGCTTCAAAAAGATAATCGCTGTCTATTCTGTCAAGTGTTACTTTCATTTTGTTTTAATTTCTTGTTATTTCTCTCCCTTTGGGAGAGATGCCCAGTTCTCGATACAATTCATAAAAATGAATTACTCGAACTGACGCTAATTGTCTTTTTCTGCCAGTCTTAATATATCTCCAAAAACGCCACGCGCTGTTACTGCTGCTCCTGCACCCGCTCCCTGAATTACAAGGGGCTGATCACCATAAGATTCGGTATAGATCTCAAAAATAGAATCACTACCTTTTACCTGCCCTAAAGCAGAATTTTGTGGCACTGATACCAGTTTTACTTCAAGCTTACCGCCGTCATCTGTCGATAAATCGCCGTAAAGATCGCCAACATAC
>JBALXG010000034.1:8043-8444 GCA_036961055.1 Leeuwenhoekiella sp.
CGCAAAACATGACCGGGTTGTTGTGATTTTTTACGCTTTTCATAGGTTTCGTCCAGCTCTTCCAGTCGTTTCAAGAAATCTCTTGTGTCACCATCTCTTAAATTTTCGGGAATCAGATTTTCAATTTCCACATCTTCAAATTCTTTATGCAGATCGAGTTCGCGTGCAAGAATCAATAATTTTCTTCCAACATCATTTCCACACAGATCTTCACGAGGATCAGGCTCTGTATAACCATGCTCGATTGCTTCTTTAAGTATAGACGAAAACTTCCTGTCTTCCTTAGAAAAAGTGTTGAATAAATAGCTCAAAGAACCCGAAAAAACGCCTTTAATACGGGTAATATTGTCGCCCGAAAGATGTAGCAATCGTATCGTATCAATAAGTGGCAAACCTGCTCC
>JBALXG010000034.1:8454-12712 GCA_036961055.1 Leeuwenhoekiella sp.
CCTGCTCCTACGTTAGTTTCGTATAAATATCGTTTCTGATTTTCGGCTAGGGTTTTACGCAGGTTTCGGTAAAAATCAAAACTTACCGTATTGGCTATTTTATTAGAGGAAACGAGGTCAAAACCGTTCTTTATGAGTTTTGTATAACTTAATATAAAGTCCTTATTTCCTGTGTTGTCAATCGCGATCAGGTTTGCAAGATGATTTGCTTTCGCGAAAGCTATAACCGCATCAACACCACCTTCAATGGATTCATTTGCAAATGTGTTTTTCCAATCGGTTTTTACGCCATTTTTAGTAAACAGGACTTTCTTAGAATTAGTGACCGCAAAAATATTCAAAGCGATATCCTTTCTCTTCTCTATTTTTTCTTTCGAATTTATAATCTGATCGATAAGCGTTCCACCTACTAAACCGTGACCAAAAATCGCAAGATTCACTTTTTTAGCAATGCCAAAAATTTCACCATGAATTACATTAAGTGTTTTGTTGAGATTTTCGCGGCGCACAACTACACTCACATTTTTTCCTGTCACCGTGTTGTTAAAAAGCAACGGCACAATCCCGTTTTTTATAATCGCGCTGTATGGTTTATGAAACGTACTAAGATCCTGCCCGATGATAGAAACCACCGCAACCTCATCTATAATCTCAATCTGCGTAACATCCTGACTGTGAAAATCGCTCGCAAATTCACGTTTTAAAGAAGCCACCGTATTCTTAGAATCTGATGCCGTAACAACGAGACCAATTCCCCTTTCTGAAGAACCCTGCGAAATAATACTCACACTAATTCCCTGATCACCCAACGCTCTAAAAATTCGCGCATCTACTCCCACTTTTCCTAAAAGTCCACGCCCTTCAAGATTGATCAAAGCCATTTTATCGAGCACAGAGAGCGATTTTATGCCTTCTTCTTCCGATTTTGCCGTGATTAAAGTACCCTCGTCATCTGCCTTAAATGTATTAAGAATACGCAACGGAATATTCTTCTCAATAAGCGGAATAATAGTTTTCGCATGCAAAATGGTCGTTCCAAAATTTGCCAATTCGTTTGCCTCACTATATGTAAGTCTGGCAATTTTTTGAGCATCAGGAACAAGGTCAGGATTTGCAGTAAAAATCCCATCAACATGCGTGTAATTTTGCAATTCTGCAGCGTCCAGGTAATTTGCCAACAAAGCCGCTGTGTAATTACTCCCATTACGACCCAGCGTCGTTGTATGATTTTGCGCATTTGAAGCGATAAAACCGGTCACAATATTAACGGTATCACCGTTATGTGCCGCAAAATGTTTGATCACATTTTCTTTTGAAATCTTATCAATAGGTTGCGCATTACCAAAAACATCATTTGTTTTTATAAGTTCGCGGCTATCTGCAAAATGCGCTTTTACATTGCGGTTTTTAAGTAATTGTGTGATGAGTTTAACCGAAATAATCTCCCCATAAGAAAGAATTTCATCCTTAATCTTATCGCTATAATCGCCCAGCAAAGCCACCCCTTCAAAAAGGCGGTCAATTTGTTTGAATTGCTCATTGAGATCAACATTAAAATCTCCCTTTTGGTAGGTTTTAAAAGCTTCCAGTTGATGCTGATAATCGAGCCCGGAAGCCGATTTTTGAAGTATTTCTTCAAGTTCATCTGTTGCGCCACCACGTGCCGAAAGCACCACAGCGATACGCTCGCCATTTGCGATTTTGTTCTCAATGATTTGAACAACGGTTTCTATTCCTTTTCCGTTTGCTAAAGATTTTCCGCCGAATTTTAAAATCTTCAGTTTCTGGTTTTCATGATCTCTTTGAAAAATAGGCTGAAGCAATTGCTCAAGCTGTTCAAATTCTATCAAAAAAGCATCGTGACCATGTACTGAATTTATTTCGCCGTAGGTCACATTATTTTTAACCAAAGCCAGTTGCTTGTAGGTTTCGCGGTTTTCTTCAGGTGTAAAAAACAAATCTGAATCTACACCTACAATATGAATATTTGCCGCAACCTGAGTTAAAACGTCACTTAAACTTTCTCTATTTCGCGTTACATCAATAGACTTAAGCAACTGATTCATCAAACGGTAAGCACTAAGCTGAAAGCGATCTTTCAATTTTGTGCCGTGATGATCGAGCCAGCTTTCGACATTAAAAATCTTAAGATCTTCATTTGTACTTCGCTGAAATTTATTCTTAAATGATTCTGGCGTGCGATAACACAACATCGCATGCATACGCGCGTCGTGCACCGGCTGACTGGAATTCAATAAAATCTGCTCTTGTATCTGGCAGTTTGCAATAAGCCAGTCTGTAGATTTCCAGTCTGACGCGACAGGAATGAGATGCTCAGTAATTTCCGGCGAAAGCGCGACCATTTCCCAGGCAATACCTCCACCTAACGAGCCGCCGATAATAGCAAACAATTTGTCGATTTTGAGCTGTTCCAGCCCGATAATAAAAGCGCGGGCGACATCCTGAGCGACATAATCTTTATAATTTTCAATCACAAAACCATCGTAACCGTTCCCGGGAATGTTAAAACAGATCGCTGTATATTTTGTGGTATCGATGCATTTTCCGTCACCTATAATGGCATTCCACCAGCCGTCATCACCAGAAACATGCGAGTTTCCGGTTAATGCGTGATTGACCAAAATGATAGGCGCATCGTGAAGGGGACGGCCAAAAACCTCATAGCTTAGAGACAAAGTCTGCGTGTGTCCAGACAATGTTGTAAAATCTGCTATGGAAAGGGTATGTAACATATATGTAATTGAATTCTTAGTCGGTTAGCGTGCAATTACTTTCCCCGATTCTTAATATTCTATTATTAAATTTTAAGCTAAAACTTTTTTATCCAGATGCGAAAAGGCTGCTTTAAGATCTGCTTTTAAATCTTCCAGATCCTCAAGGCCAACAGACAATCTAATCAAATCCTGAGTAACACCGGTTGATGCCTGCGCTTTCTCATCAAGTTGTTGATGTGTTGTACTTGCCGGGTGAATAATAAGTGATTTTGTATCGCCAATATTAGCTAAAAGCGAAAAGATTTTTGCCTCATTTGCGATGGTTTTTGCACTTTCATAGCCACCTTTTACACCAAAAGTCACAAGACCGCTTTGTCCTTTAGGAAGATATTCTTGCGCAAGTTGGTAATAATCGCTGTCTTGAAGACCCGGATAATTTACCCAGGTAACTTCATCCTGTTCCTGCAACCATTTGGCTAAAGCCAAAGCATTCTCACTGTGTTTTTTAATGCGGATTTCCAGAGTTTCTAATCCTTGAATAATCTGAAATGCGTTAAACGGACTCAAAGCTGCGCCGTGATCGCGTAAACCTTCTATGCGTGCTTTTGCAATAAATGCCGCTGGACCTAAAGCTTCATGATAAATCAAGCCGTGATATCCTGCTGAAGGCTCAGTAAACTCAGGAAATTTGCCACTTGACCAGTCAAATGTGCCGGCGTCAATAATTGCCCCACCTAAAGTGGTTCCGTTACCGTTTATGTATTTGGTCAAAGAATGAATCACAATATTTGCGCCGTGTTCAATTGGCCTAAGCAAAGCAGGAGTAGCCACCGTATTATCTACAATTAACGGAATTTTATTTTCTTTCGCGACAGCTGAAATTGCTTTAATATCCAGCACGTCCAGTTTTGGATTTCCCAGAGATTCTATAAAAATCGCTCGCGTATTTTCTTTTATAGCTTCCTGAAAATTTGACGCTTCTGCAGGATCTACAAAAGTGGTTGTAATACCAAATCTGGGTAAAGTAACGCTTAGTAAATTCCACGTACCGCCATACAAACTACTGGAAGCAACAATATGATCACCAGATTTTAACAGCGTAAGCAAAGTCGTGTTGATCGCAGCCGTACCAGAAGCTGTAACAACCGCGGCAATTCCTCCTTCAAGTGCGGCAAGGCGCTGCTCAAGAATGTCATTTGTAGGATTGTTTAAGCGGGTATAAATAAAACCCGGTTCTGAAAGGTTAAAAAGATTTGCAGCATGGTCTGAATTATTAAAGACGTAACTCGTTGTCTGGTAAATAGGAACGGCTCTTGTCCCTCCGTGAATTTTTACATCATGCCCTGCATGCAATGCCTGTGTTGAAAATTTTGTGCTCATTTTTCTTTTGTTTAAAGTTGATTAAAACTAAAAGCAACAGATCTCACCCTGAGATCGTAAAAGAAAAATGTTATAAAGAAATACGGAAACAGATTTTAAGCTGTTTTTATCGTTATCTATCCCTTTCTGCCCGATTTTTTAAT
>JBALXG010000350.1:0-3655 GCA_036961055.1 Leeuwenhoekiella sp.
TAATTATGGGCGAAAAACGTAAAACAGCAAAACTTTCGCCTCGAGCAGTAGCTTTAGAAATATTAAAGTCAGGCTGGGATGGTAAATTTTCTTTCCTTAAGCTTTTTAGATTCTGAGTTGAAATTACCTCGTATGCTATATTAGAAACGGTGGTGCTTTTAGGAGAAAAATTTGATGAAACACTCCACTGATTAGTATATAAAATTCCATCTTCTTCTGAATAAGAGAAATTTTCAGCATTAAAACCAGGCACTTCTACTTTTATAGAAGATGTTGAGACATTAACTGCATCAACCCAATTTATGGTAAAACGCTTATTCTGGGCACTAGCGCTTAAAACAAAAATCATTAAAAAAATGAAAATAGTAGTTTTTTTCATCTATTGTGTAACGCTATTCCTATTTATAAAGTATAAAAGTAATGTTTCAGATTTTGATTAAAAGACAATAATAAAGAAAGATTTAAAGCGTTAGATAAGTGCTAAACTCTAGAATATACTAATTTAGCATAATGCAAAAAGTAATTGCACATTGATAATTTGGTAGTATTGACTATATTGCAGACCCAAATTTGCTATAAATAACTTAAGAAACATGAAGAAAAACTTTGTGAACAGAATTTATATTGTTGTCCTTGCAGCTCTTACCTTAACTTCTTGCGGTAAGAAAGATGACTACAAAAATACTTCTCGTGCTACAGGTTGGAATATTACCGGTAAGGATGGCGGCTTTAAAGCCAACACTGATTATCAGGAACAACCTAATGCGCCGGGTCTTGTCTTTATTGAAGGCGGAACCTTTACAATGGGTCGCGTTCAGGATGATGTAATGCATGACTGGAACAATACTCCTACTCAGCAGCATATTCAATCCTATTATATGGATGAAACTGAAGTTACTAATAACATGTATCTTCAATATCTGGATTATCTAAAGAAGGTTTATCCTCCTGAAGAAACCAGATATAGAAATATTTATTACGGCGCTTTGCCAGATACCCTCGTATGGCGTAACAGATTAGGTTTTAATGAGACGATGACAGAGAACTATCTTCGTCATCCTGCATATGCTAATTACCCCGTCGTGGGAGTAAGCTGGATACAGGCTGTAGAATTCAGTAAGTGGAGAACAGACCGTTATAATGAATTGATTCTAGAAAGAGAAGGTTATACTGCCAAAGGAGCAAAAAATCAATATGATGCAGAATCTACTTTTAGCACAAGTACTTATTTAAATGCTCCGTCACTAGTATATGGCGGTCAGGACGAATTAATACGTGGTGGTAGAGAATCTGAAAGAAGAGAAAAAGATAATACTCCTCGGGCAAGTAAAGATAATCCTGATGTTTCAACAGAAGCAAAAGATATTTATGTAAGACGTGAAGATGGTGTTTTATCACCAGGTTTTTACAGATTACCTACTGAAGCAGAATGGGAATATGCCGCTTTAGGCTTAAGCGACTTAAGAGACTACAATGTTTATAGAGGTCGTAAAAAATATCCTTGGGATGGTGCGTACACACGATCTGGAAGCAGAAAAGACCGTGGTGATCAGTTAGCTAATTTTAAACAAGGTAATGGTGATTATGGTGGAATAGCCGGTTGGTCTGACGATAATGCAGATATTACAGCAGAGATAAAATCATATGCCCCTAATGATTACGGTTTATATGATATGGCCGGAAACGTTTCAGAATGGGTTGCAGATGTCTATCGCCCAATAATAGATGATGAGTTTAATGACTTCAACTATTATCGTGGAAATGTATACACAAAAAACGCTATTAATCAAGATGGTACTGTACAAGTTGTTACTACAGATGACATTGTTTATGACACTCTTGAAAATGGAAAAATTGTAGCGCGCAATTTGCCTGGTGAAATTTTGCAAGTTCCTGTTGATGAAAATGACACCTATCTAAGAACACAGTTTTCACAAAGTGATAACAGAGATTTTAGAGATGGTGACAAACAATCATCACGCTATTATCAAAGTTTTGCTGATGCAGATTCTGATGCAGACCGTATGTATGACTCACCTATCAACAAGATTGATAAAGACAGTACTGCAATGGTTAAGAAATATGATAAGAGCAATACACGCACCACACTTATAGATGATGAAGTACGAGTTTACAAGGGTGGTTCATGGAGAGACAGAGAATACTGGCTAGATCCTGCACAACGCAGATATCTTCCACAAATAATGGCTACAGACGATATAGGCTTTAGAAATGCTATGTCCCGTGTAGGTTCAAAATCAAGAGGAAAAACAAAAACAAGAAATTAATATCACATCATTATAAATTAATTTGCCCTACTGCGTAAGCATGATAGGGCATTTTTTTTATCTTACTTTAATGGAAATAAAAGAACTTCATCAACTTTATTTAGAGAGCTCAGGCATTGCTACAGACACCCGAAAAATCGCCCCAAAAACCCTGTTTTTCGCTCTAAAAGGGGATAATTTTAACGGAAATGCCTTTGCCAGTCAGGCTTTAGAGGCAGGCGCTAATTATGTAATAATAGATGAAGAAGGATTTTTAGTTGGTCAAAAAACAATTCTGGTAAAAAATGCGTTGGAAACACTACAACAATTAGCTTCCTTTCACAGAAAATATCTAAAAACGCCCATAATTGCCTTAACAGGAAGCAACGGAAAAACCACTACAAAAGAGCTAATAAACGCTGTTTTAAGTCAAAAATTCAAAACTATCGCAACCGCAGGCAATCTTAATAATCACATAGGAGTTCCTCTTACACTCCTAAAATTAAAAGAGGAAACAGAAATTGGGATAATAGAAATGGGAGCAAATCACCCCGGGGAAATAGCAGCTCTAGCACAAATTGCAGATCCAGATTATGGATATATTACAAACTTTGGCAAAGCTCATCTAGAAGGTTTTGGCAGCGAGGAAGGCGTTATTAAAGCTAAAAGTGAATTGTATGATTATTTAAGACAGAAGGAAGCGCTGGTTTTTATAAATTCAGACGATCCTAAACAAATTAAGCAGGTAAAAGGTAACAAAACCTATTCCTTTGGTCACGGGGAAGACTCTGATTTTGCAGTGGCCTATTTACCTTCAGATCCTTATGCCGGTATTAAAATAAATCAGCTAAATATAAAGAGCAACCTTATAGGAAGTTACAATGCAACAAATATTGCAGCAGCGGCAGCAATAGGAAAATATTTTGAAGTTTCTGAACAACAAATTAAAGAAGCCATCATTAACTACATTCCTGCCAATAACCGATCTCAAATTATAAAGAAAGGTAGCAAAACTATAATTCTGGACGCGTATAATGCAAACCCCACAAGTATGGAAGCCGCATTAAAAAATTTTAAAGATTACAAGGCTGAAAGTAAAACGGTAATTCTGGGCGATATGTTTGAGTTGGGGGAAACTGCCAATATTGAACATACGACTATAGCAAATCTGGCTATTTCAATGAATTTTGACAAACTTATATTACTAGGCAAAAACTTTAGAAAAGTAGTTGTTAAGTCTGAAAAAGTATGGCAAATGGACGATTTTGAAGCTTTTAAAGCAGCTCTTGAAAATTTTTCCTTTTCTATAAAAGAGGAATCATTTCTTATAAAAGGATCGCGAGGAATGGCTCTTGAGCGTATTATAGATATACTTTAAACCATAATTT
>JBALXG010000351.1:0-3645 GCA_036961055.1 Leeuwenhoekiella sp.
TGCGTTTTTTAGTGCTTCTTCAATATGCATTTCTCCTTCAATAATTTCAAAAGTCTCACCATTAGCGACGTTATCGTTAAGTGCCGTAACAATAGTTTTTGCTACATCCTCCCTACTTATTTTGCCAGGCTTATTCAGTTTTTCTTGTAAAGCAATCATTCCGGTACCTTCATTATTAGTTAATGTTCCAGGACGTACAATGGTATAATTTAATCCGCTGTTTTTTAAATGCTCATCAGCGTTATGTTTTGCCTTTAAATAATGCTGAAGCTTTTCACTTGATTCAGGATTATCTGCATTTATAGAACTCAACATAACAAATTTCCTGACTCCTGCTATTTTTGCGACATCAATTAAACGTTTTGCTCCTTCCTGATCAACAAGTGTAGTTTTCTCATCTGAAGTATTACCTCCAGAACCTGCAGCAAATATTACTTTATCAATTCCCTTAATAACATGACTAAGATCTTTCTCAAGATCGCCAAGAACAGTCTCTACCTCATTTTTCTCAAAATCTTTTTGCTGTTCTTCCTTTCGCACTAAAGCAATAGGATTAAAATATTGAGATTCTTTTAATAAATTGATTATTTTCCTTCCTGTAGTTCCGTTTGCACCTGCTACAAGTATATTTTCTTTGCTCTCTTTCATAATTTAATTTTCTACAAAACTAGGCAGTACTAGCTAAAATCTCTATTGCCTTAACGCCATTTAACGCTGTATTTAATATAGCTTTGTGAACTATTAAGTTCGCGTTAAACTCTATTATATTTCATTTAATACCTCTAAATTTGTGTTATGAAAACAAGCTTTGGCACTATTACAGATTCTGAAACTCCGGTACTAATTGATTTTTATGCTACTTGGTGCGGTCCTTGTCAAACCTTGGCGCCTATTTTAAATGATGTCAAACATGATTTGGGTGACAGTGTAAAAATCATCAAAATTGATGTGGATAAAAACCAGCAACTTGCACAAAAATTTCAGGTGCGTGGTGTTCCTACATTAATGCTTTTTAAAGATGGTAAACAACTGTGGCGTCAGAGCGGTATTGTCTCAAGAGCAGATCTCAGGCAAATTATTCAGTCACATTCTTAATAGTTTTAATCTTAGCTATTACAAGACTCTTAGAAGATTTCAATTCACCGGTTGTTATTAATAAGACTCACCTGATATGCACTGGGTGATACTTTTTTTAATTTTTTAAAAACGCGGTTAAAATAAGAACGGCTCTCAAAACCGCATTCCATATAGACCTCTTTTATTTTACGTTTGGGATTTTGCAGCATGCTTACTGCAAGTTTTATACGCTCATTATTGATAAAATCAACTGGCGAAATTCCTAATTCATTTTTAAAAACTCTGTAAAAATGAGATTCACTCATACAAGCCTTATTACTCAGTTCTTCAATTTGTAAGGGCTTGTAAAGATTTTCCCTAATATATTGTATTACAAAAGCCAGTCTATTATCTGAACTCAAAGTCATGGCTTTTTCAGAATAAATCTTTTTAGAATTAGTTTGAAGAATACGTACGATAAGTTCCTGCAACATATTGTCTACAAAAAGATCCTTAGAAGGATGGTTTTCTGTAAATAGAAAAAGAAGACGTTGTAATATTTGATATATGCCTACATCATTTGTAAAATGAAAATTATAGTTCATGAGACTCCACTGGCCATCATCCAACTTAGGCATATTTTCATTCATTAACTGAACCACTTTTTTAATCTTTTCGTCAGAAATCGCAAGAGCCAGACATCGTGTGGGATCTTTCTCTTTAGCTTCAGGAAAGTCAATACACATAACCTCATCTGCCGGCAGAATAAGTGACTCTCCGGGCAAAAAATCAAAAGATTGCAGATCTCTTAAATGCATGATTTTTTTGCCGCGCAGCATACTTGCAAGAACCGGCTGATCAAACTGAAGTAAAACCCGTTCTGCCTGCTCATGGGTTTCAAAAATATGAAGGGCTGCATTATTTAAGGTATAAGACGTCTGGTTTTCTACCAAATTTTGAAGCTTTCTCTCTTTAAAAAAATGCTCAGGTAATCGCATAAGCTCCAGCTTTAAATTATTGATTATATAAAAATTAAATGAATTACATATTAAAAATACAAATTAAACAGATGATATTTAACATATTATTAAAATTTAGCAGTATCGTTCATCCTTATGATAGAATGGGTCAGACTTTTTACGCAATCGTTGTATAACTTTGGTAATGATTGAGATATTTAAAATAACCAATTGTAAATAAACGTATTACTAATTTAATAATTATAGAAATGGATACCGTACAAACAACGTCTAAAAATGTGGTTGACAAACCAAAATTTAAAGATAAATATGACAATTTTATTGGAGGAAAATGGACAGCCCCTGTTAATGGTCAATACTTTGATAACCTTTCACCCGTAGATGGCAAGTCTTTTACTAAAATCGCCCGTTCCACAAAAGAAGATATTGATCTCGCTCTTGACGCCGCATGGAAAGCTGCTCCAGAATGGAATAACTCTTCTGCTGCTTATCGCAGTAATTTGCTGTTAAAGATCGCAGATGTTATGGAAAACAATCTGGAAACCTTAGCTAGAGCAGAAACCTGGGATAACGGGAAAGCTATACGGGAGACACGTGCAGCAGATCTTCCACTGGCTGTAGATCACTTTAGATATTTCGCTGGGGTTATTAGAGCAGAAGAAGGATCTGTTAGCGAACTAGATTCTAATACCGTCTGCCTTAATATTACAGAGCCTTTAGGCGTTGTAGGCCAAATTATTCCGTGGAATTTTCCACTTTTGATGGCAACCTGGAAGATGGCGCCTGCACTTGCTGCAGGGAATTGCGTTGTTTTAAAACCAGCCGAGCAAACTCCTGTTGGAATTATGATCCTTATGGAAATGATTCAGGATATTTTACCGGCCGGCGTCCTAAACGTAGTAAACGGCTTTGGAGCTGAAGCAGGAAAACCATTGGCCTCCAGCCCACGTATTGATAAAATTGCGTTTACCGGCGAAACAACTACTGGTCAATTGATCATGCAATATGCTTCAAAAAACATCACTCCGGTGACTTTAGAACTTGGTGGTAAATCTCCCAATGTCTTTTTTGAAAGCGTTATGGATGCTGATGATGATTTTTTTGACAAATGTCTTGAAGGCGCGGTTATGTTTGCCCTTAATCAAGGAGAAGTTTGCACCTGCCCTTCCCGACTTTTAGTACAGGAAAGTATTTTTGACAAATTTATGGAGCGCGTTGTTGAACGTACAAAAGCAATTAAATTAGGTCATCCGCTTGATGGGGATACCATGATGGGGGCTCAGGCTTCTAATGATCAATATGAGAAAATTCTTAATTATATAAGTATAGGTAAAGAAGAAGGTTGTGAAGTTTTGGCTGGTGGCGAAGCTGCTTATAATGAAGGTCTTGAAGGTGGTTATTACATTCAGCCTACTATTTTAAAGGGAAATAACAAAATGCGAGTTTTTCAGGAAGAAATTTTTGGCCCAGTTGTTTGCGTGACTTCCTTTAAAGATGAAGCAGATGCGATTGCGATTGCAAATGATACGCTTTACGGTCTTGGTGCCGGCGTGTGGACACGTGATACGCATCAGGCTTATCAAATTTCTAGGGCGATAAAGGCGGGTCG
>JBALXG010000352.1:0-3633 GCA_036961055.1 Leeuwenhoekiella sp.
TTGAAGATCTGGTTAAAAGTGATTTATACATATCATATATGAACGAAGAGGAGGGAACCTTTAAGGAAGACCGTTCTTTCGTCATTGAAATGTTTAAAGAAATTATTGCTCCCAACGAGAAATTGTATGATTATCTGGAAGATTACAGGCTTACATGGCTTGACGATTTACCGGTAATAAACACGACTATTGTAAAACGTCTTCAAAAACTTAAGCCCTTATCGCCAGAAGGCACAATGATTCCGTTATTATTTAAAGATGATGATGATAATCAATTTGCAAAAGATTTATTGCGTAGGACAGGATCTAATAATGATATGCTGGATGCCGAAATTGCAGGCAATACACCTAACTGGGATCAGGATCGTATCGCTACAATAGACAAGGTTATTTTAAAAATGGCATTATGTGAATTTTTGAATTTTCCTTCAATTCCTGTTAAAGTAACGATCAATGAATATCTGGAGCTTGCTAAAGAATACTCTACTCCCAAAAGTAGTATTTTTATAAATGGTGTTCTTGACAGGTTAGTAAAACAATACCGTACAGATGGTAGATTAAACAAAGCCGGAAGAGGGCTTATCGAGTAAAAATAAAATTGTATTTTTGAAAGCATTTTTAAAAAAGTAAACATTATGAAAAAAGGAATTTTAGCTTTAGGAGTAATCGCTGCTCTTGCATTCACAGCTTGTAAAGACAATGCATCTGAAAAAGTAAAAGATGAAAATGTCGAAATGGCCGCAACCCGCGATGCCAATGCTACTGTTTTTCCAGTTATGGAATTTGAAGAAGCCGCTTTTGATTTTGGCACTATTGAACGTGGTACCAATGTAGAGCACACTTTTGAATTTAAAAATACAGGAAGAGCACCTCTAGTAATAGTAGATGCAAAAAGTACATGTGGTTGTACTGTTCCAGAATTTTCAAAAACACCTATCGCTCCAGGAGAAACCGGTAAGTTACTTGTAAAATATAATGGAAGTGGTCTTAACGCAATTACAAAAACCATTACCATTACTTCTAACACAGAAAAAGGAGAAGATAAAGTTCAAATTACTGCATTTGTAAAACCTGATGATGCAACTAATACAGCAGCAAAAGGATAATTAAATGGATCAAATACAAAATTTTTTACCGTTACTATTAATGATTGTGGTTGTTTATCTCTTTATGATAAGACCACAAATGAAGCGTCAAAAGCAGGAAAAACTTTTTGCCAAAGAACTAAACAGGGGAGACCGTGTTGTGACAAAAAGTGGATTGCATGCTAAGATTCTTGAACTTAATAATGATGGCACTTGTGTTCTTGAGACAGGAGCGGGTAAACAAAAATATGAGCGCTCTGCTCTTTCTATGGAAATGAGCAAGAAGCTTAATGCGCCTGCAGTGATTGAGAAAAAATAAACATTATATATTTTAGAATAAATAAAACCTGATGTGAAAGCATCAGGTTTTATTGTTTTAAAGTTTTTAAAAAGCTCTATTTTTTAGCTGCATCTTCAACAATCTTTACAATAACTTCTATTGCTTTCTGCATACTTTCAACTGGGATATATTCAAACCTGCCGTGAAAGTTATGCCCGCCAGCAAAAATATTAGGACAGGGCAAACCCATAAACGATAATTGAGAACCATCTGTACCACCTCGTATTGGCTTAATATCTGGTGTTATTCCCACTTCTTTCATCGCTTTTTCAGCCAATTCAACAATATGCATTACCGGTTCTATTTTTTCACGCATATTAAAATATTGATCTTTTATTTCTAAAGTAACAATTTCCTTTTCATACTGGCTGTTTATCTCACTGGCTAGATTTTCCATAACCATTTTACGAGCTTCAAAATGGTTTTTATCATGATCGCGTATGATATAATTAAGAACAGTTTGCTCAACATCGCCCTTTATTCCATGTAAATGAAAAAAACCTTCCCGCTCTGAAGTATGTTCAGGAGTTTCTAGTCGAGGTAATGAGTTGATAAAATCCTGGGCAATATACATGCTGTTAATAAGCTTGCCTTTTGCATACCCGGGATGTACACTTTTACCATTAATAAATACCTTTACACCAGCAGCATTAAAATTTTCAAATTCCAGCTCGCCCAGTTGACTTCCATCCATAGTATAAGCCCAATCTGCACCAAATTTTGGAACATCAAATTTATGAGCTCCGCGGCCTATTTCTTCATCAGGCGTAAATCCTATACGTATTTTACCATGCTTAATTTGCGGATTATTAATTAAATATTTAGCAGCTTCCATTATTTCTGTAATACCCGCTTTATCGTCTGCACCTAATAACGTAGTGCCGTCTGTGGTAATTATGGTCTGTCCTTTGTATTGTAATAAATCATCAAAGTCATCTGGTGAAAGCACAATATTTTCAGATTCATTAAGCATAATATCTTTGCCATCGTAGTTTTCAATAATCTGGGGTTTTACATTAGTTCCAGAAAAATCAGGAGTTGTGTCGTAATGCGAAATAAAACCTATAATTGGTACATCGTGATCTACTGTAGTAGGAATAGTTGCCATGATATAGCCATTGTTGTCAATACTAACATCAGCCAGTCCCATTTGTTTTAATTCATCAACTAGTTTTTCGGCTAGTTTCAATTGCTTAGCTGTACTGGGCGTTGTATCACTATCCGGGTCGCTTTGAGTATCTACTGAAACATACTCAATAAATCGATCAATAATTTGAGGTTTTGGTATCATATTGGAGGATTTTTATAATTATTTCTGAAGATTTAATAGTTTTTAACGGGTTTTTGCTCGTGTAATGGGCATTAGTTGTGCTATGTTCTATCTTTAAAACTTCAAAATCAATTTTACTAATCAAAAATAGAATTATGATAAGAAATTACATCATGATGTTGCTGTTTTCTTTTGGAATTACAGCTGCAATTAATGCACAAGAAGTAACAGGTACTGTTACTGATGACCAGTCACAGCCGCTTCCCGGGGTTTCTGTGTTAGTTAAAGGAAGTGATAAGGGCACAATTACAGATTTTGACGGTTTGTACACTATTGAAGCCTCTACAGGAGACGTCTTAACGTTTTCTTATGTAGGATTTGACACTCAGAATATTAGTGTTACCGGATCTACCCTTAATGTCACTATGAAATCTGGAGTAGCTCTTGACCAGATAGTTCTAATAGGAACTCGTAATCCTGGCAGGACTGCTATAAATTCTGCGGTCCCAGTAGATGTTCTTGATATGGAAGAGATCAAGGAAAACTCGCCTCAAATTACGGTGACTGAAATTCTTAATTACGCCGCGCCGTCTTTTTCATCAAATCCACAGACAATTTCTGATGGGACAGATCATATTGCTCCGGCTTCATTAAGAGGTTTAGGTCCAGATCAGGTGCTTGTTCTTATTAATGGAAAAAGAAGACACAAAACGGCTTTAGTTAACATTAACGGGACATTTGGTCGTGGCTCTGTAGGTAGTGATTTATCTGCTATTCCTACTAATGCAATTAAGCGTATCGAAATTTTAAGAGACGGTGCTGCAGCACAATATGGCTCTGATGCGATTGCAGGGGTAATAAATATCGTACTTAAGGAAGTAACAAATGAACTCGCTTTAGATGTTACTACTGGAGCAAATTTTACAAGCGAAAATCAC
>JBALXG010000353.1:0-3616 GCA_036961055.1 Leeuwenhoekiella sp.
CGATTTTCCGCAGGTTTTGAGTAGATCAACACTCTCAAAATCAATATTCTTCAAACTGAACTTGTTTGAGGTTCTCATAAAAATGAATCAGCATAATGTGATTCTGCAGTAAATTCAGAATGACGCCAATAATAGTTTACACCAAGTTCATATTAAAAAAAACGCTACCTGAATCAGGTAGCGTTTTTAGTATACTATTTTATCAAAAATCCTTCTGACTAGAACATTTCGCGACCAGCAAAATGAAAAGCACTTTCTATAGCTGCATTCTCATCACTGTCACTTCCATGCACTGCATTTTCTCCCATAGAAGTTGCATACATTTTACGTATAGTTCCTTCTGCAGCATCTGCAGGATTTGTAGCACCTATTAAAGTACGAAAGTCTTCTACTGCATTTGATTTTTCTAAAACTGCAGCCACAATAGGACCGCTAGTCATAAATTCTACAAGTTCGCCAAAAAACGGACGTTCTTTGTGAACTCCATAAAATTCCTGAGCATCAGGAAGTGTCATTTGAGTAAGTTTTAACGCTACTATTTTAAATCCTGAAGCGCTTATTTTGTCTAGAATTGCACCTATATGACCGTTTTTTACAGCATCAGGCTTAATCATGGTAAATGTTCTGTTTGTTGCCATTTTCTTTGATTTGCTTTTCGCTTAAGCGAAAATTTATTGGTTAAAATCGTGCAAAACTAAGGTTTTTAGGCTAAAAATTGCATGAATTCCAGAAAATTGATTCTTTTAAATCTCAGAGTTTCCCAACTTATTATATTATACAAAACTCTCATTTTCCTGTATGCGTTAAATTACTACTTCATATATTATCGCTTTCGCAAGAAATTGTATCTTCGCCCCTTATGAAAAAAGAAGCGATATCAAAGCTTAAAGCACTTCTGGCACATCCTAAAAAGATTGTTATTGTTCCACATAAAAACCCAGATGGTGACGCTATGGGTTCTACATTAGCTCTTTATATTTATCTGAAGAAAAAAGGCCATGATGCTGTTGTAGTTTCTCCTAACGATTATCCTAAATTTTTAAAATGGTTACCCTGTGACGACACAGTTGTAAAGTTTGATAAGCAAAATGATCAGGCCATTAAACTCATTGAAGAAGCAGAAATAATTTTTACGCTTGATTTTAATGCGTTATCGCGCACAGGGGATATGAGTGTACCGCTTGAAGCAGCAAAAGCAGATTTTGTAATGATTGATCATCATCAACAACCAGATGATTACGCAGTTGTCATGTATAGCGATGTAAATGTTTGTGCTACAAGCCAGATGATATATCATACTCTTGAAATGCTTGATGATACTGAGGCTCTTGATAAGGATATGGCGACCTGTTTATACACAGGAATAATGACAGATACTGGTTCTTTTAGATTTAGATCTACCACAGCAGAAACGCATCGTGTAATCGCTAATCTTATAGAAAATGGAGCAGATAATGCTTACATTCATGAGCAAATTTATGATGCCAGTAGTTTTAACCGTATGCAGTTATTAGGTAAAGCTTTAAGTAATTTAAAAGAATTACCAGAATATAATACAGCTTTCATAACTTTATCTCAGGAAGAGCTCGATAATTTTAATTATCAAAAAGGCGATACTGAAGGTTTTGTAAATTATGGTCTGGCAATAGAAGGTGTAAAGTTTGCAATTATTTTTATAGAAAGTAAAAAAGAAGGAATAATTAAAATCTCTTTACGTTCTAAAGGTGATTTTTCGGTTAATGAAATGGCAAGAACGCATTTTTCTGGTGGTGGTCATATTAATGCTGCCGGTGGTAAAAGTGATAGTTCGTTAGCAGAAACTGTAGAATATTTTAAAAATATATTGCCCCAGTATAAGGAAGCACTCAATGAATAAGTCGTTAATAGCCATAGTAGCTCTCTTTTTAATCATAAGCTGTAAAACTCCTGAAGCCCGCAGACCTGTTTCACAAAAAACAGGCTCAACAATAGAAGCTTCTATTATGCGTAACAAAGAGCTAAATCTCGCAGAAGAAACAAATATCAAAAAAATCATAGAACAGAATCCTGATCGCGAGTATTTTTCTTCAGAAAACGGATTCTGGTATTTTTATAATAAGCAAGACTCTACTACCGTTAAACCGAAAATAGGTGATCTGGTTAACTTTGATTATGATATTAAATCACTTAATGGCGAGCCTATTCTTTCAAAATCTGAACTTGGCACCCAAACTTATCAAATAGACCAGAGCAATCAGGAGTTGATTTCTGGCTTGCGCCAGGGACTTAAATTAATGAGAGAAGGAGAAACAGTTACATTCCTTTTTCCCTCACACAAGGCATTTGGCTATTATGGCTTTGAAGATAAAATAGGTTCTAACCGCCCTATCCAGGCAACTGTTACCCTAAATCAAATAAAAACAAATAATCCAGAAAATTAAATTATGAAAAAATTATCACTCGTACTTCTTACTGTTTTGCTTGCTCTTGTGGCATGCGATGATAAATATCCAGATCTTGAAGATGGTATGTACGCAGAAATTGTAACTGATAAAGGCACAATGCTGGCTCAGTTGTATTTTGATAAAACTCCTGCAACGGTTGCAAGTTTTGTTTCCCTTGCCGAAGGTACCAGCAAAGATGTTGATTCTGCTTTTAAAGGAAAACCATTTTACGACGGTCTTACTTTTCATCGCATTATTAAAGATTTTATGATTCAGGGTGGTGATCCAGACGGTACCGGCGCTGGTGGACCAGGTTATAAGTTTTTTGATGAACTGCGACCAGATTTACGCCACGATACAACAGGTATTTTGTCTATGGCCAATTCTGGTTATGGTACTAACGGAAGTCAGTTTTTTATCACAGATGCTGCAACACCGCATCTTGACGGTTATGATCCTGCGGGCACTTTGAAGAATTGTGAAAATCCGCGTGTGAGTTGTCACACTGTTTTTGGTAAATTATTAGAAGGTTTTGACGTTTTAGATACTATTACAAATGTTGAAATGACAAACCCACAAATGGGAAGCCCTAAAACTCCTGTTAAAATTGAAAAAATCAATATTATACGCAAAGGAAGTGCTGCGAAAAAGTTTGATGCTCCTAACGTATTTGATAAAGAATTAGCTGCAAAAGCTGAAGAAGATCGAGCTGCAGAAGCAGAAAAAGCAGAAAAACTAAAAGTAGTAAAAGATCGTTTTGATACCCAACGCGCTAAGGCTGAAGAGCTAGAAAGCGGTCTTGCTATTTATTTTGACAAAAAAGGTGATGGTCCCCAGCCTAAAACTGGTCAAACTGTAATGGTAGAATATGCTGGTTACTTTAGCAATGGCGAACTTTTTGATACTTGTATTGAAAGTTGTGCAGATGAAAACGGAAAACAGACGCGTCCTGAAGGGCAATATGTACCTATAGAAGTACCTTACAGCCCAGATGCTCAACTTATCGCAGGATTTAAAGAAGGTATTCAGCAAATGAAAGTTGGGGATAAAGCAACACTTTTTATTCCTTATCATTTAGGATATGGAGAAAGAGGTTATGCTATCATACCTCCTAAAACTGATCTTGTTTTTGAAGTGGAGATTTTAAATATTAAGTAACAATTAGTCTTCCAGATATAAAAAAGTCCGCTGTT
>JBALXG010000354.1:0-3616 GCA_036961055.1 Leeuwenhoekiella sp.
TTTTTTTCAGCTAAAAAAAAGGCATTGATTGTAGTAAATGCGAAAGTCACGATTGCCTATGATCTCAGAAAGTTAGAAACAGAAATTGACACCGAAAATAAAATCATAAAGCTCACAAAAATACCTGAAGAGGAAGTAAGCATAAATCCTGATATAGAATATTATGATGTGACACAGGATTACCTTAATCAATTTGATGCTAAAGATTATAACAAAATAAAAAACCGCATTAACACATCCATACAAAAAAAGATAGCAGCTTCAGACATTAAAAAGAATGCTAAGAACAGGCTAATATCAGAACTTTCTAATATTTATATTCTCACAAAATCCTTGGGATGGACGTTGCAATATCAAGGGAAGACTATTAATCAAGAACAGCAATTTAATAGTATATTACCCTAATAGGCGCTATAATTAAGTAAATTAACTGTGGAAAAAGCAGATTTTCATACGATTAATCTAGCAATGTTACCAGGTGTAATGGCTGTGGTCAATAGTGATGGTGTAATTATAACATCATCTCAAGATTGGCAGAATATATATCCTGAAGGAGAAATTAAGTCAATTTTTGATATACCCGTTGCTTCTCTCAACTCTGATGAATGGGAGAAAATCTTATGTAATGCTCGAAAAGGCAATAGAGAATGTTATATAGAAGATAAAAATAGTGACGAAGATGTTTATAGATGGGATGTAAGTCTTTTAACCGGGAAGAACACTAAGGACTTATTTATACAGCGACTTCTTATAAAAAGTGCCCGTAATCAACGTCTAAATAAACTACGACAGGAGGCTAATCGTGTTGCAGGCGTAGGATACTGGGAAGTTGATATTGAAAATAAAACGATATACTGGAGTACAGTAACGCGTATCATTCATGAAACCCCTGAGAATTATAAGCCTACTCTACAAGAAGGTATAAACTTTTATAAGGAAGGGTATTACCGTAATAAAATCACAAAACTGGTTGCGGAAGCGATTCGGTCTGGAAAAGCCTATAGTACAGAGCTAATTCTGGTTACCCCAAAAGGAAAAGAAGTCTGGGTTAGGGCAAGAGGTGAGGCACAATTTGAAGATGGCAAGTGCGTACGTCTCTTAGGAACTTTTCAGGATATAAGTGAGGCTAAAAATCGTGAGATGGTTTTGCAAAAAAGTGAAGAACGGTTTAGACTTGCATTTAGAAATACTTTGATAGCTTTTATACTTATAGATGCACAAACTCTAAAAATAAAAGATGTAAATCTTGCTGCAAAGGAAATTTTTGGATATTCAAGAGATGAGTTTGTTAATTTAGAAATTAATGATATCGTTTATCCAGAAGATATTGAATCAAATTCTTTAAATATAACAAGGTTACTCTCTAAGCAAGATGACAGACTTAGTTTTGAAAAAAGATTTTTACATAAAAATGGCGATGTTATAGATGCCCGTATATTTTTATCGGTAACATTTGATCAGTATGACAGTACTCCCGCTACACTAATAGCCCAAATACAGGATATAAGTGAGTTAAAGAAAAAAAGTAAAGCGGTTGACAAATTTATAGATGTTACTACTCGACAGAACAATAGGTTAATAGATTTTGCTCATATCGTTTCTCATAATTTGAGGTCACACACCAGCAATATATCAATGCTGCTAGATTTTATAGAAAAAGAGACTCAAGATGATGAGAAGGAGCTACAATTTAATATGCTTAAAAGAGCCTCAAATATGCTTTCTGAGACAATAGAACATCTTAACGGCGTTATAGCATTAGACATAGACAAACAAGATAAAATCTGGCTTAACCTTTACGATTATACGGTTCAAAATATAGCTTCTATACAGGGATTAATTATAAGAAGCAAAACCGAAATTATTAATGATATTCCTAAGTCTTTCAGAATATTAGCGGTTCCTGCTTATTTAGATAGTATTTTACTTAATTTGTTGACAAATGCTTTGAAGTACAACAATCCTGATAAAAAATCATGGATTAAATTAAGTGCAGAAGTAAAAAATGATTGCGCTATTTTTATAATAGAGGATAATGGTAGGGGCATTGATCTGGAGAGACACAGGAAAAAAATCTTTGGGTTATACAAAACCTTTCATGATCATCCAGAAGCCAGAGGTTTGGGCTTATATATGACTAAAAGGCAAATTGAAGTAATGGGTGGTGAAATAAAGATAGAAAGCAAAGTAAATCAAGGAACTAAATTTAAAATCTATTTGTATGAAAAAAGTTAAGTTGGCCTGTATTATTGATGACGATCCCATATTTGTTTTTGGCATTAAGAAAATGATGGAACTCACTGAATTCTGCGATAATTTTCTTATTTGTTGTAATGGTAAAGAGGCTTTAGATAAACTTACAGGAATTGTAGAATCAGGCGAGAATATACCAGAAGTTATACTACTTGACCTCAATATGCCTGTTATGGATGGCTGGGAATTTTTAGAAGAATTTACTAAAGTCAAAACACCTAAGGAGATTATGATTTATATCGTTACTTCTTCTATAGATAAGAATGATCTGGAGCGGGCTAAAGAGTTTAGTATTGTGTCTAATTATGTGGTAAAGCCTATAGATGTAAAAGATCTTGAAAGTATTAAGGAGAAGATAAACAGCAACTTTTAAAGTAAATTATTATCTCTCCAATTTTTCATGCTTTTTAGTCGAAATTTTAAGTTATTACGAGGTTTTTTTCTTTGATAAGGTCAATACCATCATCAATTAAATGAGCTATTGATCTTTTTTTTACTTTCAATTCCTTCAGATATTCGTATACTTCTTTGCAAAAATCTTTTTTCTTTCTTTGTAACGCTATTTCATAGATTTCAACTGGCAGTAACCAATCGTTTTGATGTGATATTTTAATAATGTTAAAAACAGCTTCCGGAGCATACATTGTGTTTTTGCCTTCCCTATAGTTTCTTACAGACTCATAGAGGGTTTCTAGTTCTACCTGAGCAGAATCAATAGTTGGCTTTTTTTCTATGGAAGAAATTGAATGCGTTATAAGATTGAATGAATTTACATCTGCCAGGCCGGCAAATGCTGAAATTATTTTTTTCCCAACCGCCATATCATATCTTCCCCATTCTGGCTTAAATAAAATACGATCTGCAAGAGATACAGTACAATTTATAAAACTTATCAGCAGTATTTTTCCCTGTAAGTTACGTGTTCCGGTAATTATCTCACCTTCGACTTTTATTCCTGCCTCAAATTCAAGAGATGCAAATTTTCCTTCATAAATATTATAAGCCTGTAAATCACGCGGACTCATATCTTCAATTGCAAGATTTATACCTTTGAGCTTCCCTAATGCTGTACCAAATCCTTTTGCATGATTAAGCGTACCGTGACCCACAAGTTCTTTGTTGCGATATGAAAGTGCTGTCTTGCCAGTAGTTTGTAAATAGGCAACTTTGTCTTTTACTGCGATCATTTCTTTAAAATCGCCTGAAATTTGCAAGCCGGTACTTAGTTCTGCCGTTCCTATATTTTTAGAATTAATAAGCTTTTTTAATCCATCAGGGCCGCCTTGGCGTAAGGCCATCGTATTAGCAAATTCTTCTAAAACTTCACTTAAATAAGCAAAATCTGGCGTGACATAAAGTTGAG
>JBALXG010000355.1:0-3613 GCA_036961055.1 Leeuwenhoekiella sp.
CGGGTAACTTTTAGCTTTACAGGAACAAATTTGTGGGTAGATACTCCATTTAGAGGTTATGATCCTGAAGGCTCTCAGTTTAGTGCAGGTACTAACGCATATGGCTTTACCGGTCTCAATATTCCTAATACCAGATCTTACCTATTTGGTGTAAATCTTAACTTCTAAATTATGAAAGCATTTAAAAATATAGCAATCTTTTTGTTCGCCGCTTCAATTTTAGTAGGATGCGACGATTTTTTAGGTGATAATGTAGATCCTAATAAAGAACAGCTTAATGACATTGTTCCTTCAGATATGCTGCCTTCTTCTATTTATTATACATCTTCTGGTTTTTATGGAGTCGCATCTAGTATATGCCAGATTTCGCAACAGCTTGCATCATATTTTCAACCGGGTACAGATACACAGGAAGAAACACAGCTTGCCGGGGCATGGAGTTCAATTTACCTGCAGGCTCTGCCAGACTTAAATACACTAGCCACAAAAGCTGAACAGGAAAACTCAACTTCTTATCTGGGAATTACAAAAGTACTTCAGGCGTCAAATTTAGGGTTAGCTACAGATCAATGGGGAGATGTTCCCGCTTCTATGGCAACTATGGGAGAAAATGATTTTACACCTTCTTTTGATTCTCAACAAGATGTTTATATGCAAATAAACACACTTCTTGATGAAGCTATAAGTCTTTTGCAACAAAATGATACTTCTTCACTAACACCGGGAGAAGACGATTTAATATATAATGGCGATACCGCAAAATGGATAAAAGCAGCATATTTTTTAAAAGCCAGATATTCTATTCATTTAACCGAAATTGATCAAAGTACGGCAATTTCTGAGGCTCTAAATGCGGTTTCAAATTCATTTACATCTAATGCAGATGATTTTCAGTTGGTTTACAATACACGAAATTTCAATCCCTGGAATAGCGGTGTGGTGTTACCTAATAATACTGGTAATCTTTCAGTGCTTGTTTCAGATCAACTGGTAAGTTTAATGAATGGGAGCGCGCTTCCGTATACCACTATCGCAATTGATCCCCGTTTGCCAAAAATCACAACAATAGACGCAGATGATACAGAATATCTGGGTGCTATTAATGGTGCTGCCGGCGTTCATGAATTTGGTAATCCTGATAATACAGGTGCAAATACAGATCTGGGAGCAAATAATTTCTACTCCTCCCAAACCGCACCTATTGTTATGGGAAGTTATGCCGAATTAAAATTTATTCAGGCCGAAGCTTTGTTTCTGCAAAATGGCGGCACTCCAACTTCTGTAGGAACAACGGCTGCTGCTTATGCTGCTTATATGGAAGGTATACAGGCAAATATGGATAAACTGGGAGTTTCAGCAAGTGAAAGCGCAGCTTATCTGACCGATTCTTCTGTTGATGTGGGCGCCGGAAATCTTACAATGGCTTTGATTATGCGCGAAAAGTTTATAGCCACATTTCTAAACCCGGAATCTTTTGTTGATTTAAGAAGGTATGACTTTGATCCTAATGTTTTTATTGGGTTAGAATTACCTGTAAATCACAATGAAGCACTTAATGGCCAGTGGATACGAAGAGCACAATATCCTTCATCTGAGCAAACTCGAAATGGTGATGAGGTTAATGCTGTGATAAAGCCTATAAGTGAGGGCGTTTGGTGGGATGCTGATTAAACTTATTAACCAGTTCTGCTAATTTATTAATGTCTTCATTAATATGGGCCACAGTTAAAACAATTTTATTAACCACAGGAGAATCTGGTTTGGGATAATTAAAACTTGTCACGATTACATAATTATCTGCCAAAAACCTTGATAAATCGGTGTTTTGATAGCTAAAAACGGGATGATTTTTTAAATAAATAAAGCGGTCAGGATTGTCACACTGTCTCACAAACAGCTTTATATTTTGCCGTAGTTTTTTAAGCTGCCGCGAAAAAATATCCTTTGTAGATAAAACCGTTGCCAGATTTGCCGGAGAAGCCGGACTTGCTCCACCAAAAAAAGATGAATTTTTAAAATCCTCAATGCGCGTTCTGCTGCCAAATATTGCTCCGGCCTGTGCTGCTAGACTTTTTCCAAGGGAGCTACAAACAATCAATTCTTTTGGCTTAAATTCTTTTATAATTTTAAAAACTCCGTTGCCATTTTCACCCACAATTCCTATCCCGTGAGAATCGTCTGCAACAACGATAATTTTGTCTAGAGGCAGTGTTTGTAAACCTTCAAAATCAGGATAATTAAGTCCGGTAAAATCAATAGAATCCAGAAAAAGAACCGGCTTTTGCTCATTTTCTAAAGCGAGATATTTCCGTATAGCAATATTTAATTCGGTATAACTTCTGTTTTCAGGACCATGGGACTGATAAAGTGCAGGATGCGCATTGGGCGCGTAAAAAACTTTATACTGCGCATTATTAAAATAACCAGAAACCATTTGCCCGGCCAGATAACCGGAAGACAAAGTCACGCACGCTTCACTACCTACAAAATCTGCCAGATAATTTTCGGCTTTTTCATAAACAGAAAACTGAACATTTGCCTTTCGGGAAGCACCATAATTTGTTCCGTATTTTCTGATATTTTTAATCAAAATTTCCTGAAATTCAGTATTGTTCTGCAAACCTAAATACGAAGTTCCACCAAAATACAAATAAGACTTTCCGTCTGAAATCAATTCTCTGCCCAGAGATGAATCTATATTATGCTTCATTCCCATAACGTTACACCGCTTCCACCCAATTCTGGAAAAATCACTTTTCCATTATTTTCTATTTTTACGCCGCTGGCAATGTCTTCTTTTAGCAGCATGGCGCCGTCCATGTCTACATAATCCAGTTGTGGTAAAAGTTGTGCGATAGCCGAAATCCCAACAGTACTTTCGGTCATGCAACCTACCATGACTTTTAAGCCTAACTCTTTTCCTTTTTTTATCATGCGCAGCGCCGGTGTCAAGCCGCCGCATTTAGTGAGTTTTATGTTGATTCCGTCAAAATATCCCGCGCATTTTTCAACATCACTTTCTACGATGCAACTTTCATCTGCAATTACGGGTAATACCGCCCTTTCTCTAAGCATTTGCATTCCTTCCCAATTATCTGCTTTTAGAGGTTGTTCCAGAAATTCTACTCCCAAATCTTTAAGTTTTATAGCATTTGCAACAGCTTCTTCCGGTTGCCATGCACAATTTGCATCTACTCTAAAAATGGCATCTGTGTGTTTTCGCAATTCATTCACTATTTGTACATCGTCATGAGTGCCCAGTTTTACTTTATAAATGGGCCATGGTTTCTCTTTCATTTTTGCGACCATCTTTTCAATAGAATCCAGACCAATGGTGTAATTAGTTACAGGATATTTTTCAGCTGAAGTATTCCAAATCTGGTAAAGCGGTTTTTCCTGCAATTTGCCATACAAATCATGAGCAGCAAGATCAAGCGCGCAAATACTAAAATTGCTCAGTTTTTTTCTTACTAAAAAAGCATGAAATACTTCTGGCTCAGTAAAAGTGAAATTCTCTATTTCCGGGCGTATTGATTCTATTTCCTGCTGCATACTTTCAAAAGTGATCTTGTAATATGGATTAGAAGTTGCCTCGCCATAACCGGTTTTATTG
>JBALXG010000356.1:0-3602 GCA_036961055.1 Leeuwenhoekiella sp.
CATGCAGCAGCAGCTCCCGAAAAAGGAAGATCTGCACTTGACGCAGTTGAAGCCATGGATTATATGGTAAATATGATGCGTGAGCACGTACCTATGGAAAGCAGAATACATTATGTAATCACAGATGGGGGTAAAGCACCCAATGTGGTTCCTGATTTTGCTGAGGTTTATTACTATGCGCGTCATCCTCAACGTGATGTTGTAATTGAAATATTTGACAGAATGGTTAAAGCCGCTGAAGGAGCTGCTTTAGGAACCGGTACCACTATGGATTATGAGATGATAGGAGGGACACATGAATTATTGCCAAATCTTACTCTGCAAAAATTGATGTATGATAATCTAAAAGAAATAGGTGGTTACACGTATACTCCGGAAGAAAAGACTTTTGCTGAAGAAATTTCTAAGACACTCAATATTCCTCTTGATACAAAAGAAGTAGAAGGTGTTGAAGAGTTTGATCCACATGCAAAGCCGGGTGGTTCTACAGATGTAGGAGATGTGAGTTTTACAATTCCTACAGTAGGAATGTCTGCTGCTACATGGGTTCCGGGAACTTCTGCTCATAGCTGGCAAGCAGTCGCTGCTGGTGGAATGAGCATTGGAGAAAAAGGAATGATGGTTGCCGCAAAAACTATTGCTTTAACAGGAATGGATCTTATTGACAATCCTAAAATAGTCGCAGAAGCTAAAAAGGAATTTGAAGATGCTCGTGGTGCAGATTTTAAATATATTCCTTTACTGGGAGACAGAAAGCCGGCGCTTAATTACAGAGATTAAAAAACGGCAATTTAAGTGCAAAAATCGGGTAAATCGATATGATTTACCCGATTTTTTTATTCAGTAAACAAAGCTTTAAGCTCTGTTGCATCTTTTGCTTTCATCTTACCCGCAAGAACCAGGCTTAATTGTTTTCGCCGTAAGGCAGCCTCAAAACGTTCAGTTTCTAGTGGAGTTTCGGGATTAATTTGAGGAATTGCCACAGGCGTTCCCATTTCATCAACGGCTACAAAAGTATAAATAGCTTCATTTGCCTTAGATCTAACACCGCTTTCGCGATCTTCTACCCAAACGTCTATATAAACTTCCATTGAGGTTTTAAAAGCTCTTGAGACAGCCGCTTCTACTGTTACAACACTACCTAATGCAATGGGTTTATTAAAAGCTACGTGATTTACAGATGCAGTAACTACAACACGACGAGAATGACGTCTGGCAGCGATACTGGCAACGCGGTCCATACGTGCGAGCAATTCCCCACCAAACATATTATTTAAGGGATTTGTCTCATTAGGAAGAACCATATCTGTTTGTATGGTGCGTGATTCTGCTGGGGTTTTATTTGGCATTAAGTTTTAGTTTGAAAGGTAAAAGTAGAAAGAATAAACGAGTTATATCCAGATAAAAAATCGGGATATGACATCATAAAATCGGGAAAATAATGTGAAAATCAGGATTTAATCAAGCTCCTGTACAAGAATCCATGCCGAAGAATTATCGTTCTCGCGTACTTCATGTAAAGATCGCAAAGCTTCAAGACGGTCTGCATAACTACCATAAACCACCTGATGTAAACCATATTTATTTTGGCCTATTTTTCTGGCTTTGTAACCTTTTTCACGCAATTGATCTACACGGGTTTGCGCATTTTCTTTCACGCGAAAAGCCCCTGCGATAATGTGATATTTACCGGTGGGTTTAAAAGCGTTTATAGTTACAGCCGGCAACGGATTATCAATTGTAAAGGTAGCTCGTTGAATTTGAGCATCCAGTTGATCTTCAGCTTTTTGCTTTTGTGCAAAATTGTGATTCTCTATATTTTTAAGGTACATATAACCGCCAGATCCAGAAACACCAAGAGCAATTAAACCTATTGCGGCATATTTAAGCCAAGCCGGAGCGTTGCGTTTATCCTGCGAAAAAGTAACCGGAGTTTTTTCTTCAAGCGCAGCAACTTCTTTTTTGTATAGTTCTCTGGCGACAGGTTTTGCAGAATATGAAGCAAGACCAAAAGCTTCCGGAAGATAATTTACCTTATTATTAGGTTCAAAACGTAGGGTTCCGGTTTCAGTAAGGGAAAGCGAGCCAATGTTATCAAGCTCAACAAATTTCTTAGATTCAAGCTCTGTGCTTAAATAGCGTTGAAAACTGTTTATACTTTTAAGAGCTTCCTCGTAAGAGATACCTTCAGCTTTTGCAATGTACTTTGCTAGTAAGCCGTCATTGTCTTTTAACTGACTGTTAAAAGAAAGACGTTTTTTTGGTGGAAAAAAAGTATTTGTATTGTCATCAATGTGAGCAGAAACCTTGTGAGATAAAAAGGCTCCAAAACCCGGCACGGTGACACACTCATACCTGTATAGCAGATCGCTTATGTAAGAATTCATACGCATAGCGTAAAAGTAAAAAAATTGAACCTTTTTATGAAGCAGGAATTTTCATTTTATTAACAATTTAGAATATATTTAAACCCAGCTATTTAGCCTATGAGCGATAATGAACTTCATGCATTTCTTACGTTACAGCACATTCCCTATCTGGGAGATGCATCAATAAAAAGGCTTTTACAGCATTTTGAATCTGCTGAAGCACTACTTTCTGCTAAAAAACAGGAGTTGCTTAAAATTGATGGCATAGGTGAATATAAACTCAGAGAATTTTACAATAAAGAACATGCACTAGCCGCAGAAGAAGAGCTTTGTTTTGTGCAGGATAATAATATTGAATATTCCGGATTTAGGGATGCGCATTATCCTGAGCGATTAAAACATTGCATTGACGGGCCGGTGATACTTTTTCAACGCGGAAAGATTAATTACAAAAACCAGAAGATTATTTCAATAATAGGAACCCGAAAAGTAACAACTCAAGGCATGGCTTTTACTGAAAATTTTATAGAACAGATTGCACCACTTAATCCTATTATCGTATCTGGTTTTGCCTATGGCGTTGATATTACTGCGCATAAGGCGGCGGTTAAACATGGTTTACAAACATTAGGCGTGCTGGCTCATGGGCTTAATCAGATTTATCCTAAAGTGCATAAAAAATATATGCCTGAAGTAGAAGAAAATGGCGGATTTCTAACCGATTTCTGGAGCACAAATAGTTTTGACCGAACAAATTTTTTAAGAAGAAATAGAATTATTGCCGGCATAAGTGAGGCAACAGTAGTTATAGAAAGTGCAGCAAAAGGAGGTTCTCTTGTTACTGCAGAAATCGCCGGTTCTTATAACAGAGATGTTTTTGCTGTTCCCGGCAGAAGTACAGATTTGCAAAGCGTGGGTTGTAATAACCTTATAAAACAGCAAAAAGCACATTTGTTAACAAGTGCAGCAGATTTAATTTACATGCTCAACTGGGAAGTCGAGCAAAAATCAAAACCCGTACAAAAACAACTTTTTATTGAACTTGACGATACCGAAAGAAAAGTATGGAGTTTTCTAAATGAAAAAGGTAAAGAACAGCTCGATTTTATAGCATTAAACTGCGATTTGCCAACTTTTAAACTCGCCGGTATTTTATTAAATATGGAATTAAAAGGTGTTGTGCGTCCGCTTCCGGGGAAGCTTTTTGAACTGATTTAATAGCCCACTTTGCTG
>JBALXG010000357.1:0-3589 GCA_036961055.1 Leeuwenhoekiella sp.
GCCCCAAATCCTGTTTTTTATAGGATTAGTATGTTTTTCTCAAGAAACTGTTTTTTCTCCACTTACAGTATCTCAGGATTTAAAGGAAAACGCCGATAGCGTACTGCGCAATGAATTGATCACACTGGATCTCACAGATTCAAAATATCTGGTATTTAAAAATTACCGGGTGGTGACTGTCTTTAACAAAAAAGGCAACTCAGATGTTGATGCATACGTATATTATGATGACAATACAGATGTAAAAACGCTTACAGCGACGCTCTATAATCTCATGGGGCAGGAAACCGAAAAGTTTAAAAAGAGAGACTTTAAAGATGTAAGTGCAGTTTCTGGTGGTACGCTTTATGCAGATTCTAGAGTGCTATACCTTGACTACACGCCCACATCATATCCTTATACGATAGTTTTTGAATCAGAAACAAAATCAAAAACCACCGCATTTATACCAGGATGGGTGCCTATGGGAGATTATGCCAGTAGTACTCAGTTTTCGCAATATGAAATTTTATATAATCCTGAAGATAAATTAACAGTCAAAGAGTTTAATCTGGACAATTATGAGGTTGAAAAAATTGAGCAACCTGGGCATAAAATTTGGACGGCAAAGAATCTTGCGGCAGTAAAGAAAGAATATTTGTCACCACCGTTTACGACACATATGCCATATGTAAAATGTGCTATCAATAACTTTTATCTTGAAGGAGTGCCTGGTGTAGCAAACAGCTGGAGTGATTTTGGCAGTTGGATGAGTGCTAATTTATTACAGGAATGTAATGACTTGCCTCAGGAAACAATAACTTTTATTCAAAATCTGGTAGCCGATGAAACAAACGACAGGGCAAAAGCAGAGAAAATATACCAGTTTGTTCAGGATAAAGTACGATACATAAGTGTACAGGTGGGTATAGGTGGGTGGAAGCCTATGAACGCTTCAGAGGTTGATAAGTTAGGTTATGGTGACTGTAAAGCTTTGACTAATTATACTAAGAATTTGCTAGATGCGGTTAATATTCCTTCATACTACACGGTCTTGTATGCCGGCGAAGATAAAAAATCTTTAGATCCAGATCTGGTGGCTATTCAGGGAAACCATGCGATTTTAGGAGTAAATCTTGATGGAGAGGAAGATATTACTTGGCTAGAATGTACCAGTCAGGAGACTCCTTTTGGTTATATGGGAGATTTTACAGATGATCGCGAGGTACTTATGATGACTGACGAAGGTGGAGTTCTAACACATACAACAAAATATACTGTTAACGATAATGTTAAAACGGTGAAAATTACGGCAAGCCTTGCAGATACAGGTCAGTTGTTGGGTAATTTAAGTATTGATTCTGACGGGATTTATTATGGAAATCGCACATATCTCACACATCTTGATGACAGAAAACTTAAGGAAAGTTATCTGGAATCATGGAACTCTGTAAACGGACTGGAAATCTCTGAAATAAGTCTAAAAAATGACAGGAATAAGGTGCATTTTGACGAAAAAATGCAGTTCAAAATTCCGCAATATGCAGATATTGTAAATGGTGATATTTTGTTAAAAGCTAACATTTTTAGCAAAAGCAAGGAGAATATTCCGCCCAGATATTCTGCCAGAAAAACGCCGTTTATTATTGAGCGCGAGAATAAACGTATAGATGAAATCTCATTTACTTTACCAGAAAACTATACTGTTAGCAGCCTTCCGGAACCTCTTGTGATAAATAATGTATTTGGCAGTTATTCTGCTGAAGTAAAGCTAGACGAAGACGGATCACTCATTTATATCAGAAAATTAACAGTTAACGAAGGTGATTTTCCTGCGGAAGACTACAATAAATATCGGGATTATTGTAAAGATATTGCCCGATATGATAACCTTAAACTCCTAATCAAGAAAAAAGCATAGCATGCAGCAAAAACTACTCACATTACTATTTTTAATTAATTTATCTTTTGTTTATAGTCAGGATTTTAGATATGGTAAGGTTTCTAAAGAAGAACTAGAGGAAACACAGCATCCTAAAGATCCAGATGCAGACGCAGCGATTCTTTATCGAGAAGAGAATTCTCATTTTGATTATAGTCAGGATCGTGGTTTCTTTTTGCGTACAGATGTTTTTGAGCGAATAAAAATTTATAATAAAGATGGTTATAAATGGGCTACAAATCAAATGGCACTCTTTCATTCTAATAGTACTAAAGAAGAAATTAACGTCCTTAAAGGTGTTACCTATAATTTAGATAACGGCAAAATACAGGAATCTAAATTACGCAAGGAGGGAATTTTTGATGAGGAGCGTAGTAAGTTTTACGATCTTAAAAAATTTACAATGCCAGACATACGAGATGGTTCTGTAATTGAATACAAATACACGCTTGAAACTCCTTTTGTTTCAAATATTAATGAAATAAAACTTCAGGAAGAAATCCCATTAAATAAAGCCGAAATACGATTTTCTACTCCAGAATATCTGGTCTATAAAATGCATCAAAAAGGGTGGCTTCCTATTAAAATAGAAGAGACATCCAGACAACGCAAACTTTCATTTAATTATACTAAATCTCAATTAGATACAAGAACAGTTATAGGCAATACCAGCAGGCAGGAAGTAGATATGAAAGAAACTACGTATGAAATAAGTGTAGAAAATGTGCCTGCGATTAAAGAAGAGGCCTTTTGTGGAAATATAGAAAACTACATGTCTGCACTCAAATTTGAGCTGTCTTATACAAAATATCCTGGTCAGGCTGTAGATTATAGAAGTACGACTTGGGAATCTGTCACAAAAAATATATACGACTCACCAGGTTTTGGTGATCAGTTAAAAGGAAGTCGTTATTTTGAAGATGATGTAGATGCGATTATCGCAAATACTAAAAGTCTGCAAGAACGAGTTTTGGGCATTTTTGAAATGGTAAAACAGAGAATGACCTGGAACACTTATTTAGGTTTATATGTAGATGAAGGAGTAAAAGATGCATATGAGAAAAAATCAGGTAACAGTGCAGACATAAATCTTATGCTTGTGGCTATGTTGAGATATGCAAAAATTGATGCAAATCCAGTGATTTTAAGTACAAAAGATAATGGGATACCTCTTTTCCCCACGCGAGATGGCTTTAATTACGTCATTGCGGAAGCAAATTTAGATGGCTCTGTAATTTTAATGGATGCTACTGATAAACGGGCAGAGATTAATATCATGAAAGAGGAGTTACTTAACTGGGATGGTATGCTTATAAAAGATGATGGATCGTCTATCCCTGTTGATCTTTTTCCTAAAAAACCGGCAATTCAGAATACATTAATGACGGTTAATATTGATAAAGATTTAGGTGCTTTAGGTAAAACTTCAAATAGATATGAAGGTCATTATGCGATGGAACGTCGGGCTCGTTTTTCTGCTCTGGACGCAGATGAAAAAAGGATGAATCTTGAAGGAAGATTTTCTGGTGTAGAACTTTTTGATGTAGAAATGCCCGAGATTGAAACCCTGTACCAGCCCGTAAAAATCAATTATAACTTTGAAAATGAAAGCGTTGAAAAAATAGCTGATAAAGTTTACTTTAATCCTATGTTTCATCTGGCTTATCT
>JBALXG010000358.1:0-3585 GCA_036961055.1 Leeuwenhoekiella sp.
CATTAGCAGAAAGTAAAGGAAAATCTGGTCAAATAATTATAAGCGGCGGAGAAGGCGTAGAGCTAGGTAATATCCTTGAGTCAAAAACAAATCTACTGTTTGCAAACTCTCAAATGGAGCAGGAATTATTACGGTTAGACAAATTGATACATGTTATGAATAAGCCTATCCTTGTAGAACAAAAAACTGTCTTAGACTATGAGATGACCTGGCTTCCCATATTATTTATTTTCTTATTTGTATTATTTCACATATTTAAAAAATCTTATTTTAAACTTAAAAAAATATCAAATTAGAATTGACCTCAGTAAGTAAGTAGAATTTATTTTTATAAACTCGTTTATTTCTTGAAACTACTGCCTAAAGTTATTCGACTCACCTATCTTAAATTATTAGCTATATTATAAAATATAGGTGACTATTTCTTTGAAGTGATGTTTATGTTAAGGAGATCGATATTAGGTTTTGTTTTGTTCATAAACATAAGAAGTTTAGAAAAAATCGCCTTCATACAATTCAAACATAGTCCTCTAATTATATATACCAGTGAAAATAACAAAACTTGTCTCTAAAAATCAAAATGCAGTGCGTAGTATTAAGGCGCTTTTGCTAAGGATTATGGGGGTAGGTCTATTGTTTCTTACAACTCTTTATTTAACTAATTTTTATGCAGCCAGTATTGTAGGTGAATATGAGTTTGCACGCTCAATACTTCTCTTTTTGGGGAGTTTAGTTCTTATAGGTACAGATCAATCTATACTTTACTATGGGGGATTTCTAAAAGCAAAAAATGCCACGAGTGAGCTTTTCCCTGCATATAAAAAGATGGTGCTTACTGTTTTTTTTTTGAGTGCAGCCCTGTGTATAGTTTTTATGGTTTTGCCAAAATCCCTTTATCATACTATTTTTAGGGATAACACTTCGTATATTTTAATGCAAAAAGTTGGGGCAGTCTTGTTTTTTTATGCCTTAACCCTTCTAAATACAGAATATTTTAGGGCAATAGATAGGCTATATTTATCTGAGCTTTTTAGGAGTTTTATAAAATATTCACCTTTGGCAATAGGAGTTTTCTTTCTTAATTATTTCAACAAGCAAAGTTATTTAATAGATGTATTTTTATATGGCTTTATAGCACTAGCTATTATTACTAGTATAATTGTTATTTCAAAAAAAGGAAAGAAAAAAAAGACCACTCACGACGATCTAGGTTTTATAAAAATTATAAAGCGTTCATACCCTATGGCAATAAGTTCGCTAGGTTTTTTCCTCTTGTTAAGTATAGATGTCCTTTTTCTTAAGCGGTACTCAAATTTTGCTAACATTGCTTATTATGCAGTGGCTATAAAAATTATATTCGTACTCTCACTAATCTTAAACGGAATTAACGCCTCAATTGCCCCTAAAATCGCCGAATTATATAGTAAAAATGAACATATTGAACTTAAAGCGTTACTACGCTCTAATGCCAGGCTTATTTTTTTCCTCTCCCTTCCTCTTATTTTATTAATTATATTTTTTCCTGCATCGCTTTTAGGTCTTTTTGGCAATCAGTATATAGTAGCTAAAGGAGCATTATATCTTTTATTGGGCGGTCACTTGGCAAGCACTATTTTTGGCTCTGCGGCGGTATATTTAAATATGACAGGCAAACAGCGCCTTTTTCAAAATATTCTATTGATCACAGTGCTCATCAATCTAGTATTAAATTGGGTTCTTATTCCTAAATATGGTATCGAGGGTGCAGCAGTAGCCTCTTCTTTCTCTGTTATATTTTGGAATGTGGTGGCTGCGATTAAAATTTATAAAGCAGATGGCATAAAACTGTTTGTGCGCTAACTTAGAATTGAAGTGATATTAAAATCTAAATATTTCATTTTTTTACTGCTATCTGCCTTGATTGTGCTAACAGGAGCTCTGTCATATTTTTTTCTGCCAGAGCGGTTTTTGTATGACGCTGTGACAATTACCCAGGATTTATACAATGAGAAAGGCTGGGTGGGCAGCTATCCTGTGACAATGTCATTTTATGCATATAGCTTACTCGGGCGGTTACACTTCTCGCTAGTCGCATTAATTCAATTGCCAATTTTATTATTTATCATATACAAAATAGGAATTGCAGATTCCTTTAGCCATCCTACGCTAAAGAATGTTGTGGTGTACGTCTCTTTGTTTTTACTGGCGTTTTTCATTTCTATGCCATCAAAGGAATTTATAACTTTTAGCTTTCTTTCTCTTATACCGTTTCTTTTTAAAAGAAAGAAATACAATATTAAAATGACGGTTTTCCTATCTTTTTTGATCTTTATTTTTTTTGGTGTTTGGTTCAGGCCATATTTCGTTTTTATACCAATTCTTGCTCTGGTAATGCATGGTCTGGGCTTTATAAAGATCAAAAATAAAATCGCACTAAATATTTTGGGTGGCCTTCTAGTAGCTGTGTTCCTCTCTCTCTCTTACGGCGTTGTTCATGGTCAGTTTCTATCAGAAAGCACCAGAGAAGAACTCAATTTATTCAGGGCGCAAAGTGAAGATGCAAACTCTATGATTACCTCACCGGTTTCTACATCTTCCTGGTATGGTGAGGCGGTAGGGATTTTTTACGGCTTTTTTACTGTAAATTTTCCACTCAATGGGTTGAGACATATTTTTAAGCCACAGATTGTCGCATTTATATTCTGGCAGCTACTGCTCTTTGGTTTCTTGATTTATTACTTTAAAAACTGCCTTGCACATAAAGAAAAGTATAAATATGAAATATGGATTTTTTATTTCGTTTTCTCCTATTTTATAATTCAGGGTATCTTTGAACCAGATCTGGGGTCTGCGGTAAGACATAAAATAGGCTTCTTCCCACTAATTTACTATGCGCTATACTATGATTACTTCAGACTTAAAATACAGTAATATATATACCGCATTTTTAGTGGTAATATGTTCTCTTTTGATTTTTAGATTGCCGGCTACTTATATGCTTTGGGTGTTTATTCTTTATAACCTGGTGCATTATAAAAGATTAATATACAACAGGAAAAAACTAATAATTATACTTATTATCTCTGCCCCTTTTTTACTTGACCTCCTTTTTATGTGGAATAACAGTTCTTTAGGAGAGGGTATAAAACATGCTGAAAAACGAATTACCATGTTACTGTTTCCCGCTCTTATTCTGGGTCAGGAGATACATTTAGACATCAAGAAGATTCTTAGGTACTATAGCATAATTACAACCACGATTATGCTTATAGTGTTTATAAGGTTTGTATTGTTCTTTCCAGAATTATTTTACAAATATCTTGAAGGAAGGGATTTGTGGGAGATGGGTTACAGGTTTGGAGATAGTATGGGGATGCACGCACCCGCTTTAAATATGCATGTCGCTTTTGTCGCCGTAATAAATTTTTACTTTTTTATAAAAAGCTTTGAAACAAGAGGCAGGTACTTAAAAATGACCTTGAACCTGTTTTTAATGGTTGCTTCTATATTCATACTGTTATATATTAATACAAGGCTTGCTATAGTAAACGCGTTTATTGGTTTTTTAATTGTCATTTTGTACCAAAGTAAGAGGCGATTTTCTGC
>JBALXG010000359.1:0-1483 GCA_036961055.1 Leeuwenhoekiella sp.
ATTATTGCTGGTGGCGGAAGCGCAGCGCTTATTGCAGGCTCAACTTCAGCGGTACGGGCTGCGTCATGTGTTACTACAGGCGGATTAGGCAATCCGGTGGTTTCAACTTTAGAAACAGGGGTTTCGGCTATAGTTTCATTAACCGCTATTTTTATCCCTATTATTGCCGTTATTCTTGTTATTTTGGTACTTTTTTTCCTAAGAAAATTTTACAAAAGGATTAAAAATCGAAAATCAGCCAAAACAAAATTTTAAAATTTAAAAGTGATTAAGACTAAAAAACTTAAAGTAATCGCAATGATACCGGCCAGGTATGAAGCATCGCGTTTTCCGGGAAAATTAATGCAGGATCTTGCAGGAAAACCGGTAATTGTAAGAACCTATGAAGCAGCGGTGGCGACACAACTTTTTGATACTGTTTATGTGGTGACAGATAGTGATATTATTTTTAAAACTATTATTGAAGCCGGCGGAAAAGCCATCAAAAGTATAAAAGAACATTTCTGCGGAAGCGATCGCATTGCAGAAGCCGTAGAAAATCTTGATATAGATATTGTGGTAAATGTACAGGGTGACGAACCGTTTACAAATGCCGCAGATATGGCAAATGTATTGCAGGTTTTTTATGAAGAAGGAGCAGAGCACATTGACCTTGCGTCAATAATGACTCCTATTTTTGATAATGAAGAAGTACAAAATCCTAATAATGTTAAGGTTATTGTAGATCAAAATGATTTTGCATTATACTTTTCAAGATCGCCTATTCCTTTTGCAAGAGATAAAGAAGCCGGAGTTACATATCATAAGCATAAGGGAATCTATGCTTTTAGAAAGCAGGCTGTGCTTGATTTTTATAATCTGCCTATGAGACCGCTGGAAGCCGCTGAAAAAATTGAAGCCATAAGATATTTAGAATATGGTAAACGTATTAAAATGGTGCTTTCAGACTCTCCTGCCATAGGAATTGACACGCCGGAAGATCTAGAACAAGCCAGATCAATATATTCAAGTAAAATCGGGTAAAAAAGACGGAAATTCGGGATTTTTGGTGTATAAATTGGTTTGAGAATTTTATTTACCAAGCATAATATGAAGGCATTGAGAATTTTTATTATAACCTGTATTCTGATTGTAAATTTTTCCTGTTCAACAAAATTCCCAACAACTGAATTACGAAATAACTTTTCAAAAGAACAAATTGACGATTTAAATGAAATCACTAACTTTTTTAAAAATCAAATATGTGAAGATAAAAATTCGGATTTCAAAACTTGTTTCTTTAAGATATTACATTTAGAAAATCACAACGTCCAGTTGTTAATAGCTATTCATTACTTAACCCAAAATGACCAACAGAAAAGAACTGAGAAATGGGAGGCAGAATAAAAATACTACAACACCAATGCTATAAAAATTGCCGTTTAAGGTTAGTTTTTGATCTTTTTAGGCCGTTTTTAGGCTACTTTTCCTAAACATCAACAAA
>JBALXG010000359.1:1493-3566 GCA_036961055.1 Leeuwenhoekiella sp.
TGAAAAACAAGTTTTCAACAAACAAAAAATGCCGCACTATCTGCGGCATTTTTTTTGCTATATACTTAAATTAATAAAGGGTTTTAAGCTTTTTCAATTTTGCTTTCCATATTTCTAAAGTCTTTTTGTGGTTGGCAATATTCTTATGAACCTCTGCTACCATAGGGTTATCATCTGCAACATGCTGAAAAAACCCAAGGTTATTCTCAAGCTGGAAGATTTCTGACTTTACTTCATCAATTTTTTTGGTGATAAAAAATCGTTCTTTATTAAGTTGGCGATCATCATCCTGATCTGCAATTGCAGCTACTCGATTATCATATTTGATAAGTTCAGACTCTTTTCTTCCAAGATCAAGTTGTTTAAATAAACCGTCCAGAATTTTGTTGAAATCCTGCTCTATATTCTTTTTAGAATAAGGGACACGGCCTGCATCTTTCCAGTCTTTGATAATCTCCTTGATTGCGATAAGATCTTCTGCCTGCTCGCCTGTAGGCTTAAAGGCTTTCATTTTATCAAGAAGGGCATGTTTGATATCAAGGTTATCTCTTTCTTCCTGTAAAACTTCTTTTTTAGCAGAATGCAAACTGTCAAAATAATGGTTACAGGCATTTTTAAAACGCTTCCAGATTTTATCACTGTCTTTACGCGGGACATGACCTATCTTTTTCCATTCATTCTGAATCTTTTTCATCAAAGCGGTAGTCGCTTCTTTGTCCTCATTATCCTTATTGTCTTCAGCTATTTTGACAAGTTCAAGCTTTTTAGTCAGATTATCGTACTGTTCTTTTTTCTGATCTTTATAAAAAGCATTTTTGTTTCGGTTAAAAGTACGAGTGGCTTTTTTAAATTCTTTCCAGGTGGCGTCGTTTTCTTTTCGGGGAACGCGGCCTATTTCAAAAAATGAATCTCGTAGAGCTTCTACTTCCTTCATTTGATTTTGCCACGCATTGTGCGATTTTACTAGATTACCGGCGATATTTTCTATTTTCCTAATAACATCCTGCTTTTGAGCAAGATTTTCTTCATAGATTTTATCAATATTCTTAAAATAATCTTGTCTGGACTCGTGTATTTTTTTTGTGGCAGCGCTAAATTTTTCCCAAATTTCCTCGCGGTATTCTTTAGCAACAGGTCCTATTTCTTCTTTCCAGATTTTATGAAGCATTTGCAACTCCCTGAAAGAGCGATTAACGTCTTTCTCTTTTGCCAGCTCTTCTGCCTGCTCAATAAGTTTTAGCTTTTTATCAAGGTTGCTTTTAAAATCTTTATCTCTAAACTCTCTGTTTAAATGTAAAAAGTCATAGAAATTCTCAACATGGTGATGGTAATTATTCCATACCATATTATAACGATCTCTGGGAATATTACCAGCATTACGCCATTTTTCCTGAATCTCTTTAAATTTATCAAATGTGGTATTGATACTATCTTCACCGCCTAACTCGTCCTTAAGATTTTTAAGATCTTCTATTAACGCATTACGCATGTCAAGATTTGCATTGAGATCCTTTTTGAGATTTTGGTAATAGTTATTACGCTTTTCTCTGTACTCAAAGTATAAGGTATTGAATTCCTTTTTTAGCGGACTATAGAATCTAAAATCGATAATGTTACCGCCATCTTCAAGAAATTTTTCTTTTACTTCTTCCTGCTCTTCTTCAAACTGGGAAATAAAAGCTGCTCGTATCTCATCTACATGCTCTTTTATCGCCTGTATTTTCTGATTTTTCAGTAAATAACGAAATTCCTTAATGAGATCTTCTTTTGAGAGTTTCTCATAATCTTTTTTAGGAATATTATGACGTTCTGCAGTAGTCTCATCCTCACTATGCTCTGTAAGTGCAGATTCTATATCATCGTGATTTACAGTCTCCTCATCATCGCTGTCATCTTCGGCATGAAAATCTTCATCTTCTTCCTCATCTTCAGTCTTAACAGGTTCGCTTTCAGATCTAGCAGATTCAATAACAGAAATTGACTCTGTTACCAGATCATCTTGCTTGGTATCTTCTTTATCTTCAGATTCTGGTTTCTCTTCGGTTTTGCTTTCAATATTTTCAGCATGAGAAG
>JBALXG010000035.1:0-12659 GCA_036961055.1 Leeuwenhoekiella sp.
TATTACCAACAAGGTAAAACCTATTGATGTTAGAACAGCTTCTGAATATAATAGCGGTCATATTAAAAATGCCATAAACATCGATTTTTTCAATCCTAATAATTTTAAAAATTATTTTGTCATTCAGTTTGATAAACCTTTTAAAACCTCAGGAATCTGGGAGAACAAATCAGGTGAAAAATGGGATAATATTACTATTAAAGAAGGTGAAGGAATAGGCGCTTATATTCAGTTTAAAAGCGGTGAGAAAGTTCAGGCAAAAATTGCTTCCTCATATATCAGCCCAGAGCAGGCACAGCAAAATCTGGATAGGGAACTTGGTAAATTTAAAAATCTTGAAGACACTAAAGCTTCCGCGAGAGCGATTTGGAACAAACACCTTAGCAAGATTTTAGTAGAAGGCGGCACCCAAGAACAGATAAGAACTTTTTACTCCTGCTTTTTCAGAGCAAGTTTGTTTTCACGAAAGTTTTATGAACTCAAAGATAATGGGGAACCTTATTATTACAGTCCTTATGACGGAAAAATTCATGATGGATACATGTATACAGATACCGGATTTTGGGATACTTTCCGCGCCCAATTTCCTTTAAATGCTTTGCTGTACCCAGAAATGCAGGGTCGCTATGTTTCAGCTTTACTAGATGCTTACGATCAATGCGGCTGGTTGCCATCCTGGTCTTTCCCAAGCGAAGGTGGCAGCATGATTGGCAATCACGCGATCTCGCTTCTTACAGATGCTTGGGCAAAGGGCATTCATACTTTTGATCCTGAAAAAGCTTTAAAAGCATATTATCATGAAGCAACACAAAAAGGCCCGTGGGGACCTGCAAACGGGCGAGATGGTTTTAAAGAATATTATACTTTAGGCTACGTTCCCTACCCTGAATATCGCGAAGCAACTGCAAAAACTTTAGAATATGCTTATGATGATTTTTGCGGCTATAATTTGGCCAAAATGACCGATAATACCTTCTATCAGGGCGTTTTTAAAAGGCAGATGTACAATTACAAAAACGTATATGATCCTAAAACAGGTTTTATGCGCGGGCGTAAAATTGATGGGAATTGGCTTCCTGATTTTGATCCTTATGAATGGGGCGGCCCGTTTACTGAAGGTAACGCGTGGCATTATGAATGGTCTGTTTTTCAGGATCCTCAGGGATTAATTGACCTTATGGGCGGAAATGAAAAATTTAATAAAAAAATGGATTCTGTTTTCACTGTTCCTAATACAGTACATGTGGGCACTTATGGCGGAAAAATTCATGAAATGACTGAAATGGAAATGGCAAATATGGGTCAATATGCACACGGAAATCAGCCTATACAACATATGCCATATCTCTATAACTATTCTGGTGAGCCCTGGAAAGCGCAAAGTCATGTACGTGAAATAATGGATAAATTATATAGTTCTAATGAAAATGGATACCCCGGAGATGAAGATCAGGGCCAGACTTCCTCGTGGTATGTCCTTAGCGCTATGGGATTTTATAGCGTTTGCCCGGGAACTGATGAATATGTGCTGGGAAGTCCGGTATTTAAGAAAACCACTATTACACTCGAGAATGGTAATAAGTTTATAATTGATGCTAAAAGTAACAACAAACAAAATGTTTATATTGACAGCGCTAATTTAAACGGTAAACCATTTACTAAAAATTATTTGAAGTATACTGAAATTACTGCAGGAGGAAATTTTAATCTTGAGATGAGTTCTACCCCAAATAAGGAAAGAGGAACTAATAAAGCAAGTAAACCGTTTTCATTGTCTGCCAACAAGTAAGTTTTAATACTTTTAAAGAATATTTCAAGAAAAATTATGTCGATTATCTCTAAAAAAAAGCTGATTATTGGGTTTCTAAGTACGATATTTCTGCTAGCGTTATCAGCAAAACAAGAACTTCACGCTCAGTCTGAACCCGTTGATTATGTAAATCCATATATGGGAAACATCAGTCATCTTCTGGTTCCTACCTATCCAACAATACATCTACCTAATAGTTTTTTGCGTGTTTACCCGGAAAGAGATGATTATACCAGCCAATTATTAAATGGGCTTCCATTAATTACAACCAGTCACAGAGGCAGATCTGCATTTAATCTAAGTCCGTTTCAGGGAAAAGAAAGCGATCTAAAACCTGTGATAAAATACAGTTATGATCAGGAAAAAATAACACCCTACTCCTATAATGTTTATTTAGATGAACAAAATATAGACGTAAATTTTGCCCCGTCTCATCAATCTGCAAAGTACGAGATTACCTTTGAAAATAACGAAAGTTCATATCTTGTTCTTAACTCTAACGAAGGTGAAATGCATTGGGCCGCAAACGGAATTGCTGGTTACCAACTTCTTACGAATAATACTAAGGTTTACATTTATCTGGAGCCGGAAGAAACACCTGACGAAAAACTTATTTTAGGCAAAAAGAATCTTAGCAAAGAAGAAAGTGCAGAAGGAACAAATCCTACTTTGGTCTTTATTTATTTAGAAGGAAAGAAAACAATTCATATAAATTACGGTATTTCATTTATTTCTGAAAATCAGGCTAAGCTTAATATGGAGCGTGAAGTTGTAGGTGTAAGTATGGCATCTTTGCAAAACACGGGTAAGAAAATCTGGAATGACGCTTTAGGCAAAATAAAAGTAGAGGGTGGCTCTCAGGACGACAAAACAGTTTTTTATACTTCTTTATATCGTTGCTACGAGCGTCCCGTTTGTATCTCAGAAGATGGCATTTATTTCAGCGCTTTTGATGGTCTGGTGCATGCAGATAATGGTCGTGACTTTTATACAGATGACTGGATCTGGGATTCATATAGAGCCCATCACCCATTAAGGGTTTTGATCGATCCTAAAAAGGAAGAAGATATTCTTAATTCCTTTTTAATAATGGCAGATCAAATGGATAATTTCTGGATGCCCACTTTTCCTGAAGTTACGGGAGATAGCCGGCGTATGAATTCAAATCACGCGGTAGCTTCTTTTATTGATGCATATAGAAAAGGACTTGATAGTATAGATTTAAGCAAAGCTTATCTGGCTTCAAAAAATGCTATTCTTGAAAAAACCCTGGCACCCTGGTCTGGGAAACCCGCTGGTGAATTGAGTAAGTTTTATCAGAACAACGGTTATATTCCTGCACTTAAAAAGGGGGAAAAAGAAGAATATCCAGAAGTAAGTCCTTTTGAAAAACGCCAACCGGTGGCAGTAACTTTAGGAACCTCTTATGATGAATGGTGCCTATCGCAAATTGCTGAAGAGCTGGGAAAAGAAGATGAAGCAGCTTTCTTTCTGAAAAAATCTTATAATTATCGAAATCTCTTTAATTCAAAAACTTCATTTTTTCATCCTAAAGATAAAGAAGGTAATTTTATAGAACCTTTTGATTATGTTTTTTCAGGTGGCATTGGTGCACGCCAGTATTATGCTGAAAATAACGGCTGGACCTACAGATGGGACGTACAGCATAACATTGCAGATTTGATTCAGCTTATGGGTGGCAGAGAAGCATTTATCAACAATCTGGATGCTATGTTTATACAGCCATTAGGAAAAAGCAAATATGACTTTTATGCACAGTTACCAGACCAAACCGGTAACGTGGGACAGTTTACAATGGCTAACGAACCTTCTTTGCATATCCCCTATTTATATAATTATGCAGGACAACCCTGGAAAACACAAAAAACAATTAGAAAACTGGTTAAGGAGTGGTTTAGAAATGATCTTATGGGCGTACCGGGAGATGAAGATGGCGGGGGTATGTCTGCCTTTGTAGTATTCTCTCAATTAGGATTTTACCCTGTAACTCCGGGAATTCCCGCCTATAATATTGGAAGTCCTGTGTTTAAAGATGCGACCATTTACCTTGAAAATGGTAAGAAATTTGAGATTACAACAATCAATTATGCCGAAGAAAACAAATACATACAAACTGCCAAACTTAATGGCGAAGCATGGAACAAACCATGGTTTACGCACGATGCTATAAAAAATGGCGGCAAGCTAGAACTTACTATGGGACCTAAAGCTAACAAATTTTGGGGAAGTGATGAAAAAGATGCTCCTCCATCTGCTGAATAAAAAAGCAAATTTTTTAAAAACTAAATCGATTTATGTCAGGCAATGCTTATATTTAAAAACTCTATCTATTCGTATGAAAAAAGTTTTGATATTTATCGCATTTTTAGCACTTGCCAGCAGTTATGCACAAAACAATAATCCGGTTTTTAAAGGTTGGTATGCAGATCCTGAAGGGATCATTTTTGACAGCACATATTGGATCTACCCCACCTATTCTGCTCTATATGAAGATCAGATTTTTCTCGATGCATTTTCTTCTCCAGACCTTACTAACTGGACTAAGCATGAACATATTCTGGACACCACAGCAGTAAAATGGGCCAAAAAAGCCATGTGGGCACCGTCAATTACAGAAAAAGATGGAAAATATTATCTGTTTTTTGGTGCAAATGACATTCAAAGTGATGATGAAATAGGCGGCATTGGCGTTGCAGTGAGCGATAATCCCGGCGGACCATTTAAAGATCATCTTGGCAAACCTCTTATTGATAAATTTTATAATGGCGCACAGCCTATAGACCAGTTTGTTTTTAAGGACAAAGATGGTAGTTTTTATCTTTACTATGGAGGATGGGGCCACTGCAACGTAGCAAAACTCAATGATGATTTTAGCGGATTTGTTCCTTTTGAAGACGGAAAGACCTTTAAAGAAGTTACGCCAAAAAGTTATGTAGAAGGACCATTTATGTTTATCCATGACGATAAATATTATTTTATGTGGTCTGAAGGCGGCTGGACGGGCCCGGATTATAGCGTGGCCTACGCCATTGCAGATTCACCTATGGGACCTTTTGAGCGTGTAGACAAAATTTTGCAGCAGGATATGGATATCGCAAAGGGCGCAGGCCATCACAGCATAATACACCAGAAGGGTTCAGATGATTATTATATGGTTTACCATCGCCGACCGATAAATACCGATGCACGTGACTCTCGCGAAACCTGTATCGACCGCATGTATTTTGATGAAAACGGCCATATTAAACCAGTGATAATGACTCGTGAAGGCGTTAAGGCAAATCCGCTTAAAGAATAAATTTTTATTATGAAACTATCGCTAATTTCTTCATTATTTCTTTTATTTTTTGCCTTTACATCTTGTGACAAAGACAAAGATGAAGCCGTACTTGTAGAAACGATATCGATACCTTCAGTTGAAATTCATAATGTAAACTACATAAGCAATCGCGCTCCATTAGAACCCAGCCCTCTTATAAAATTACCTTTAGGATCTATTTCTCCTGGCAGCTGGCTTAAAGTGTGTCTCGAGCGTCAGTCTAATGGTCTGATGGGTAACCTGGGTGAGATTAGCGCATGGCTTCAAAAAGACGACAATGCATGGCTGTCTGATGACGGTAAAGGTGCCTGGGGCTGGGAAGAAGTCCCATACTGGTTAAAGGGATACGCAAACACCGGATATATTTTAGGTGACAGTAGCATGATTAAAGAATCAAAAATCTGGTTTGATGCTGCTATTAAAAGTCAGCGTCCCGATGGTAATTTTGGTCCGTTGATGTTTTCAGATCGGGATGGCACTCAGGATTTTTGGTCTAATATGATAATGCTGTATTGTCTTCAGTCTTATTATGAATACTCGCATGACGAGCGTGTTATTGATTTAATGACTAAATACTTTAAATTTCAAAATAGCCTTCCTGACGAAAAATTACTTTCCAAAACTCAATATTGGCAAAGACTAAGAGGCGGAGATAATCTGCATAGCATTGTTTGGCTATATAACCGCACGGGCGATAAATGGCTTCTAGATCTGGCTGAAAAAATGCATCGTACCACAGCAGATTGGAGTAAAAGAGATAATACTTTAGATGAAATAGGCAACTATAAAGCCACACGTAATGATATGCCTTTCCCTGACTGGTATGGTAAATTGGTCGACTGGCATAATGTAAATGTGGCTCAGGGCTTTAGAGAACCTGCCCAATATTATCAAATTAGTCATGATAGTACAGATCTTAGTGCAACGTATGATGATTTTAAAATAATTAGAAAATATTTTGGTCAGGTTCCCGGCGGTATGTATGGTTCTGATGAGAATGCAAGACCAGGCTACAGTGATCCTCGACAAGGCATAGAAACCTGCGGAATTGTGGAACAAATGAATTCTGATGAACATTTACTGCGTATTACAGGTGACCTTTTTTGGGCAGATCATGCCGAAGATGTAGCTTTTAATTCGCTTCCCGCTGCGATAATGCCAGATTTCAAATCCTTAAGATATATTACCAGTCCAAATATGGTAATGAATGACGATAAAAATCATAGTCCGGGTATCGCTAACAGCGGTCCGTTTTTAATGATGAATCCATTCAGTTCAAGATGTTGTCAACATAATCATGGGCAGGGCTGGCCTTATTTTGCCGAAAATTTATGGATGGCGACACCAGACAATGGCCTTGCAGCGGTACTATATGCAGCCAGTACAGTAAAGGCAAAAGTTGGCAATGGAAAAAAAATAACTATATCAAATTCGTCTAATTATCCTTTTACAGACAGTATAGAATTTACATTGAATACAGCCGAACCAGTTGAATTTGCATTATATTTTAGAATTCCTTCATGGTGTACTGACGCTTCGGTAAGTCTAAATGGCAAGCTGATTGAAGCTTCACCAGAACCAGGCAAATATCTACGCTTAGATCGCTCTTGGAATGATGGTGATAAAATCACCCTTTCGCTACCTAAAAAACTGGAAGTACGCACCTGGGAAAATAATAAAAACAGCGTAAGTGTAGATTATGGCCCTCTTACATTTTCGCTTAAAATTAAAGAAGATTACATCGAAAAAAACAGTGCAGAAACCGCAATTAATGACTCAAAATGGCAAAAAAACGCAGATACTGATAAATGGCCTTCTTTTGAAATTAAACCAGCGTCCGCATGGAATTATGGTTTAATACTGGACGAAGAACATCCTGAAAAATCTTTTACTGTAGAAACAAAAGCATGGCCATCAGATAATTTTCCTTTTACTACAAATGCTGCGCCTATTGTAATAAAAACTAAAGGAAAGAAAATACCACAATGGACGATTGATCAATATGGTCTTGCGGGAGAATTGCAGGAAAGTCCTGTAAAATCTAACGAAACATCAGAAGATATTGAGCTTATTCCTATGGGAGCGGCCAGGCTGCGCATTAGTTCTTTTCCTGTAATAGGAAAAGGTGAAAACGCCACCACTTGGGAACTCAATAAATAGATTCAATTTTTAAAACTTTAAATGCAAATTAATATACTTATGAAAAAACTACTGTTGGGATTGTGTACAGGTCTGATATTTACCGTATCGCAGGCACAAACCGATCTTATAGAGTCTGTACAAAATCCTGTAGATTATGTTAACCCGTTGATGGGCACAGATTCAAGTCCTGGATTATCTAACGGAAATACGTATCCTGCGATCGCTGTTCCGTGGGGAATGAATTTCTGGACCCCACAGACCGGAAATATGGGTGATGGCTGGGCATATACTTACAACGCCGATAAAATTCGCGGATTTAAGCAAACTCACCAACCTTCACCTTGGATGAATGATTACGGGCAGTTTACAATCATGCCTGTAACCGGTGGAATGAAGTTTAAACAGGATGATCGTGCAAGCTGGTTTTCTCATAAAGCAGAGGTCTCAACGCCGTATTATTATAAAGTCTATCTGGCCGATCATGATGTAACTGTAGAGCTCACTCCTACAGAGCGTGCAGCACAATTTAAAATGACTTTTCCAAAATCTGACAGTTCTTATGTTGTGATTGATCCATTTGACAAGGGTTCTTACGTAAAAGTAATTCCTGAAGAAAATAAAATCATTGGTTATACAACCAAATACGCACGTGGAAAACTAACCAATTTCAAAAACTATTTTGTAATCCAGTTTGACAAACCATTTGATAATATAAATACCTGGGAAGGTGATAATTTAGCAAAAGGACAAGCTGAAATGGAAGGTAATCACGCCGGGGCAATTGTAGGTTTTAAAACCAACGACGGCGATGTTATCAATGCTAAAGTGGCTTCATCTTTTATAAGTTTTGAGCAGGCAGAACTAAATTTAACCCGGGAAATAGGTGCTGATGATTTTGAAACTACAAAAGAAAATGCCCGTAACCTGTGGAATGAAAAATTAGGCCGAATTGATGTAGGCGGTGGAACCATTGATCAGGTAAGAACATTCTATTCTTGTTTGTACAGAACTCTTTTCTTCCCAAACAAAATGTACGAAATCAACAAAAACAATGAGATTGTACACTGGAGTCCTTATAATGGCGAGATTCTTCCGGGATACATGTTTGCTGGTACCGGCTTTTGGGACACCTTCCGTGCACTTTATCCTTTCCTGAATTTAGCCTATCCATCGATTAACAAAGAAATGCAGGCAGGCCTTGTTAATGACTTTAAAGAAGGTGGCTGGTTGCCAGAATGGTCTAGTCCCGGATATGCAAATATTATGGTGGGGAATAATTCTGCCTCCGTAGTTGCAGATGCATATATTAAAGGATTAAGAGGATATGACACCGAAACGCTTTGGAAAGCTTTGGTTAACGGTGCTAACAATGAAGGTCCTATAAGCGCTGTAGGCCGTGCAGGTGCTCCCTATTACAATAAGTTAGGTTATGTGCCTTACGATGTTGATATTAATGAAAGTGCCGCCAGAACTTTAGAATACGCTTACGATGATTTTGCTATTTATCAATTTGGTAAAGCTATAGGTAAACCGAAAAAGGAGATTGAGGTTTATAAAAAGCGAAGTATGAATTACAAAAATCTCTTTGATCCCAGTTATGGTTTAATGCGTGGTAAAAATGAAGATGGAAGCTGGCAGGAAGATTTTAACCCGTTTAGATGGGGAAATCCTTTTACAGAAGGTAACAGCTGGCACTACAGCTGGTCTGTATTTCAGGATGTTAATGGCCTCGTTGATCTTATGGGCGGAGAGCAAAATTTCGTAAAAAAGCTTGATTCTGTATTTTCTATGCCTCCTGTTTTTGATGAAAGCGTTTATGGTGGTGTAATTCACGAAATTCGTGAAATGCAAATTGCAGATATGGGTCAGTACGCTCATGGTAACCAACCTATACAACATATGATTTATCTTTATAATTACGCCGGTGCGCCGTGGAAAACCCAGTACTGGGCTCGTGAGACTATGGATAGGATGTATAAAGCAACTCCAGATGGTTATTGTGGTGATGAGGATAACGGGCAGACTTCTGCGTGGTATGTATTTTCGGCAATGGGTTTTTATCCTGTTACACCAGCAACAGATCAATATGTTCTGGGAGCGCCATTATTTAAAAAGGTCACTTTAAATCTGGAAAACGGAAAAAAACTAATTATAAATGCTCCTAAAAATAGTGATGAAAACAGATATATTGAAGACATGCAGGTAGATGGTAAAGAATATTCTAAAAACTATTTAAGCCATCAAGCATTGTTAAAAGGTATGACAATCGACTATAAAATGGGCGATGCACCTAATAAATCGCGCGGTACAGATGCTTCAGCTTTTCCTTATTCTCTATCAACCGAAAAATAAATTTTTCAGCTTATTTAATTTTTTTAAATGATAAATTCTAACAGTCAAAAACCTCAGGGTAATCATTCAATAATCAGGCGCTCAAGTGGTGCAAAAATCTCTACTTTTGCCCTGTTTTTCGTCGTTTTTGGTGTAGTTTCAGCAGGTTTTTCACAGGAATCTGATCTGGCAAAATATGTTGATCCTATGATAGGAACAGCAAAAATGGGGCATACATATCCGGGCGCTACGGTTCCTTTCGGCAGTGTGCAATTAAGTCCCGATACAGATACCATTCCATACGGAGTTAACGGGCATTACAATCCCGATGTTTATAAATACTGCGCGGGTTATCAATATGCAGATTCTACGATTGTAGGTTTTAGCCATACCCATTTTAGCGGGACAGGTCATTCAGATTTAGGTGATCTTCTGGTTATGCCTACTGTGGGCAAACTTCAGCTTAATCCCGGTACTGCAACAGATCCTGATAGCGGTTACCGTTCACGTTTTTCGCACTCTGAAGAAGATGCAGAAGCCGGTTATTACAGTGTAAATCTTAAAGATTATAATATTAAAGCTGAATTAACAGCGACAACCCGCGTGGGAATGCATCAATATACGTTCCCTAAAAGTGACGAAGCGCATATAATTCTGGACCTTAAAGCAGGTATTTATAATTATGCTGAAAAAAATGTCTGGACAATTGTAAGGGTTGAAAATGACACGCTTATTACCGGATATCGCCAGACCAGCGGATGGGCGCGTACGCGAAAAGTCTATTTCGCTATGAGCTTTAGCAAGCCTTTTAAAAGCTACGGACAGGAAAAGCAGAAACCACAGGTTTATCGCGGTTTCTGGGGACGTTTTGATCAAACCAAAAATTTTCCTGAAATGGCCGGTAAAGATCTTCGCCTCTACTTTGACTTTGACACCAAAGCAAACGAAGCTATAAAAGTAAAAATGGCTTTATCTCCCGTAAGTACAGAAGGTGCTGTTAATAATATGAAAGCTGAAATACCGGGTTGGGATTTTGATAAAGTTAAAGCTGAAGCTCGCGCACAATGGAATAAAGAACTTAATAAAGTAACGTTAGAAACACTGGAAGAAAGTGATAAAACCAATTTTTACACGGCGATGTATCACGCCTTTTTAGGCCCCACCGTCTATATGGATGTTGATGGCAAATACATGGGTCTCGATCGCAATGTGCACGAGGCAGATGGTTTTACTAATTACACAAGTTTCTCACTTTGGGATACCTATCGCGCTCTGCACCCTCTTTTTAATATTTTGCAGCCAGACCGTAATCAGGATATGATTCAATCTATGCTGGCGCATCAGGAACAAAGTGTACATCACATGCTGCCTGTCTGGTCGCATTATGGTAATGAAAACTGGTGTATGATAGGTTATCATAGTGTTTCTGTTATTGCTGACGCGATTGTAAAAGGAAATGCAGACTTTGATCAAAACAAGGCGCTTGATGCTTGTATTCAAACAGCCAGAACGCGATTTTTTGATGGCATAGGCGATTATATTGATGATGGCTATGTTCCGGAAGATAAAAGCGGAGCTTCTGTTTCAAAAACCTTAGAATATGCCTATGATGATTGGGCAATTGCGCAGGCTGCAAAAAAATTAGGCCGTGATGAAATTTATGACGAATTCATAAAGCGATCTGCTAATTACAAAAATGTTTATGATGCTAAAACCGGTTTTATGCGACCAAAACTCGCTGATGGAACTTTTAAACAAGATTTTGACGCTTTAAATACACACGGGCAGGGATTTATAGAAGGAAACAGCTGGAACTATAGTTTGTATGTGCCGCAGGATCCTAAAGGTTTAATAGATTTAATGGGCGGCAAAGAACGCTTTACCACGCATCTTGATTCCTTATTTACCATGGAATTGCCAGATAAGTATTTTGAAAATACTGAAGATATTTCCCGCGAAGGAATTATAGGAAATTATGTGCATGGTAATGAACCTTCTCATCATGTTGCGTATCTTTATGACTGGACAGACCAGCCTTATAAAGCTCAGGATAAAATAAGAATGATCCTGAGAGAAAAATACAAAACCGGCGATGATGGTTTAAGCGGTAATGATGATTTTGGGCAGATGAGCGCCTGGTATTTATTCAGCAGTCTTGGTTTTTATCCGGTTGCGCCGGGATCTGTAGATTATGCGCTGGGAAGTCCTGCAGTTAAGGAAGCGACATTACATCTTGAAAGTGGTAAAACATTTATGGTAGAAGCAAAAAACCAATCGGCTAAAAACGTATATGTAAAAAAAGTAGAGCTTAACGGTAAAGCGCTTACAACTCCTTTCATTACGCATGATGATGTGATGAACGGCGGTAAACTCACATTTTATATGAGCAGCAGACCTAATAAAAATCTGTATAAATGAAAATGAAAAAATTGTCAAATAAATTTCTTGGCTTGTGCTTAGTGCTTTTAGGCAATGTTACGTATGTTCATGCTCAGGACTGGGCAAATCTAAACAGGTACAAAGAAGATAATGCTAAAATCGATACCACTTCTTCTGAAACAAGAGTCGTGTTTATGGGCAATTCTATTACCGAAGGCTGGGTAGGTAACGATCCTGAATTTTTTAAGGAACATAACTATATTGGCCGTGGCATTAGCGGCCAGACTACTCCACAAATGCTTTTGCGTTTTCGTCCAGATGTTATAGATCTTAAACCTGCTGCTGTCGTAATACTTGCGGGTACAAATGATATTGCGGGAAATACCGGTCCTACAACGCTTGAGACTATTTTTGGCAATATTCAATCAATGGCAGAACTCGCGCACGCAAATGATATCAAAGTGCTTATTTCTTCGGTTTTACCTGCGGCGAAATATCCATGGAAACCAGAAGTAGAATCTGTAGAACCTATTTTAAAACTCAATGCGATGCTGAAAGCTTACGCGGAAGAAAATAACTTTGTTTATCTTGATTATTTTCCTGCTACTGCAAACGCAGAGAACGGAATGTTATCTTCCTTAACTGAAGATGGCGTGC
>JBALXG010000360.1:0-3554 GCA_036961055.1 Leeuwenhoekiella sp.
CTGTTTTGCGCAATACAAACATTTTTGAAGGCGCGATAATTTTAAATCCTTCAAGATGCGTGTTATGCTCTGTTTCAATATTTTTAATTTCGTTGAGTGTTTCCTGATGAAAATCACCCTTAAAATATTTTGTGTCCAGAAAGCGCAGTCTGTAAATGATGCAAATCTTTTTTATTTCATTTTTATGAAAAATACGATCTGCCTCTATTACATCAATATTAAAGACATTTGCAACTCCCTGCTCAGTATTTTGTAAAGATTCTATAATACGATCCTCGTTATCTTTATGAGCTTTAAGAATAGCAGTTACCTGATCTAAAACAGAATTTTCACCCAATTTTCTGCGGCGTTCACGAATGAGTTGGTCGTGAATATTAGTCTTCTTCAGTAGCATTTTTTTTTTTTGATACTCGTAAAGTTAACTAATTGCTCTAATCTGAACAATAGGCTAAATGCTAAAGTATTAGCGTAAAGAGGCGCCTAATTCATTCTCAAAACGATACTGCAATTTGCTCATGATTTTGTCAATTTGCTTATCGGTTAAAGTCTTGTTTTCATCCTGAAGTGTAAAACTCACAGCATAACTCTTTTTACCCTCTGGCAGGTTTTTACCCTGATATACATCAAATAGATTAACCGCTTTTAAAACCTGTTTTTCGGTTGATTTTGCCAGATCATAAACTTGTTCAAAAGCAACGTTTTCATCAAGTAAAAGTGCAAAATCTCTACGCACAGCCGGATATTTAGGAATAGGAGTAAAGGAAACCGTATTTTCCTTTGCAAGCTCAACTATCGCGTCCCAGTTAAAATCTGCATATAAGGCTTCCTGATCAATATCAAATTGCTTGATCAATTTCTTCTTTAAAATACCAAACTGAACAAGTTGATTTTTACCGGAACTCAACTGTATTCCTTCAGCAAACTGAACGTTTTTTACTGGTTTTGAGCTGATATTTTTAAAACCTATACGCGCTAATATTCCTTCTACAACACCTTTTAAGTAGAAAAAACCTGCGTTTTCTGTTGTGTTTGACCAGCTTTCAATATTACGATTACCTGTTATTAGCAGTGTGAGATGTTTATGTTCTTCTCTACCAGAAGTATAATTGTGATAGCTTTTGCCAAATTCAAAAAATTTAAGATCTGCCTGTCTTCGGTTTATATTATAAGAAATCGCCTCAAGACCTGTAAATAATAATGATTGACGCATTACTGAGAGTTCGTTGCTCAACGGATTAAGCATCTCGACATTGTGCTCAGGATTCAGGGATTCGCTCATTTTCGCGTAAGCGGCAGAAGTAAGAGAATTACCCATGATCTCGTTAAAACCTAATGCAGCTAATTGATTACCAACTACATTTTGAATTTTATAATCTTCAAATCGACTGCTGCCGGCAATAGAAGCGTTTAACTTTTGTGTAAACTCGATATTATTATAACCATAAACCCTTAAAATCTCTTCTATAACATCTACTTCACGAGTTACATCATTGCGATAAGCGGGAATCGTCATCCCAATACCGGTTTCGGTTACATTATTGATTTTAATCTCTAAAGACGAAAGAATAGATTTTATAGTCTCAGGAGCTATTTTTTGACCTATGAGTTTATATGCATTTTCAAACTGAAGAAAAACCTGATGATCTTCAATTTTTTTAGGATAAATATCTACGATATCGCTAGTTACATCACCGCCGGCAGTTTCCTGAATTAATAAAACCGCTCTTTTAAGTGCATATTCGGTGATTTTAGGGTCAATACCTCGCTCAAATCTAAAGGATGCATCTGTATTTAATCCGTGGCGTTTTGCTGTCTTTCTAATACTTACCGCGTCAAAAAATGCGCTTTCTAAAAAGATCGCATTAGTATTTTGCGATACGCCGCTATTTAAACCGCCAAAAACTCCAGCAATACATAATGGTTTATCTGCATCGCAAATCATAAGGTCTTCTTCATGAAGTTCTCTTTCAACTTCATCAAGGGTAGTAAATTTAGTTCCTGCTTTAACAGTTTTTACATTGATTTGCGCACCCGAAATTTTAGCTAAATCAAATGCGTGAAGCGGTTGTCCTAATTCGTGCATTACATAATTAGTAACATCTACGACATTATTTTTAGGCGAAATACCAATCGCTTTTAACCGATTTTGCAGCCAATCTGGCGATTCTTGAATGGTTATACCCGATATTGAAACGCCACAATAACGCGGTGCTCTGTCTGTGTCAATAACATCAACCGCTATTTTATTTGTACGATTATCAATTCTGAAAGCACTCGTAGAAGGGGTAATAAATTCTGTATTTATATCCTGCTGAATCAAGCCGGCGCGCAGGTCACGAGCAACGCCCATGTGGCTCATGGCGTCAGCGCGGTTAGGTGTAAGACCTATTTCAAAAACGCGATCATTTTCTATTTTATAGATTTCGGCTAGTGGCGTTCCTGGGATAAGCGCTTCATCGAGAATTAGAATACCATCATGACTTTCTCCCAGACCTAGTTCGTCTTCGGCACAAATCATACCGTTGCTTACTTCGCCGCGTATCTTTCCTTTTTTAATCGTCCAGGGTTCACCTTTTTCATCATATAAAGTTGTACCAACGGTTGCGACTGGTACTTTTTGACCTGCAGCAACATTAGGTGCGCCACAAACAATTTGTACAGGCTCACCATTACCCAGATCTACAGTAGTAATATTAAGACGGTCTGCATTGGGATGTTTTTCACAAGTAAGTACATGACCTACTATTATCCCTTCCAGAGCACCTTTTACACTTTGAAAATCTTCTACTCCTTCAACCTCCAGGCCAAGATCTGTTAATAATTCGCCGGTTTTTTCTGCTTCCCACTCAATTTTTAAAAATTGCTTTAACCAGTTGTATGAAATCTTCATTACTTCTTTTTTGAAGGGGCAAATATACTATTTAACATGCTTTTTATAAGAAAATTTCCAGGATAGCTTTAGACGGAAATTAAAAATGCTGATCCTGCTATTCTTTAAATTTAAATACTCGGAATAAATAATATAAAGACGGAAAAATAAGACAGCTGCCTATGAGGAGTGCCCAGAATAGAACTTTCATCACAGACTGCGGTGCGGCGGCTTCATAAATGTTTAAAGATGCACCATCCGCAAAAGTGATAATATTGGGCCAGTGCAGTAAAAACCACCCTGAAAGGATAAAAATCACCTGTAAACCCGATAAAATCCGCAGCATCCAGATATTTCTTTTTTTAGTGTAAATCAAAATAAACGGAATGAGCAAACTGGCAATTACAAATGAAATTATAGAAGGAGTATGACTGAAGAATCTACTATAAAAATCAAAACCGTCAAGATAGGAAGTTAAAAAGATTAAACCACCGCTTACTATAGATGCCAGCAAAAGGCGTCTTGCAAAAACAGTGATAATCTCATAGACTTCTTCATCTTTTGCTTCACCTAATAGAAATATAGATGCGAGATATGCTGAAAGAATACAAATAAAAAGTCCTATGGAAAATGAAAATAAATTAAACCACGGGTCAATAAAATAAGCGTAAAAGCCATTTATTTC
>JBALXG010000361.1:0-3540 GCA_036961055.1 Leeuwenhoekiella sp.
TCCTATCTTATCTGGTTTAGGAACATCAGGCGCTGCTAGTGTTTCTCCATTTCCCAGGAATGCCGAAGCTGTTCCGGAGCCATCCTGAGCAAAAATTTTAAACTCTAATTTTCCGCTTTGTGGAATAGTTACTATAAAGTCATATGTTTCGGCTACAGCAATAAAAGTTTTATTTTTTTTGACCGGTACAACGTCTTTTCCATCTGCCGAAACCAAAGTGGGTGTTTCACCACCAAAGCTCATCCAGAAAGAGGTAGAAGCCGAACCATCTATAATGCGTAATCTCACCTTTTCGCCTGGTTTAAAATCAGGATAATTAACAGTTTCTTCCCCATTAATTAAAAATGCAGGATAGTAAACATCTGCTATATCTGCACCTTCCATGCGTTGCTTCCAGAAATTTAATTGTGCTCCAAAAGCTCCTCTGGCGATTACTTTATTAAGCGGGGTTGCAGTACCTTTCTTAATATTATACCATTCTGTACCTCTTTTTAAGGTACGCATTACATCTATAGGTTTTTCATTGGTCCAATCTGAAAGCATTAAAACCAAATCCTTATCATAGCTCAATGTTTTTTCTTTAGGATTAATAACAATTGACCCAAATACACCGCTTTGCTCCTGTAACATTGTGTGTGAATGATACCAGTAGGTTCCTGATTGTTTTAGAAGAAATTTATAATCAAAGGTTTCACCAGGTTTTATGGGCGGCGTAGTTAAATAGGGAACGCCATCATAGAAATTAGGAATCAATATTCCATGCCAGTGAATTGACGTTTCTACTTTCATTTCATTCTTAACATGAATAATGGCATATTCTCCTTCTGTAAATTCTATTGTAGGCCCGGGAATTGTGCCATTTACAGTCATTCCCATAACCTCTTTACCTGCTTTGTTTACAGTTTCTTCTTTTATTGTAAGCGTATATTCATGTATAGGTGCATTGTTTATATTCCCCTCAATTGATTGAGTAGTCTGCCCCTGAGAAGTCATTGATAGTAGTAAAAATATTAAGGGAGCAATTGTGTATTTCATATATGGTTAAGGTGATCCTGTTTCACCTACTATTTATTTAAAAAAGATCCCTTCCCACTTAATGAGAAGGGATTTTATATTTATGCTAAAAAGGTTTTGCAGGCTTCTTCACATGCTCTGCACGCTTTTGCGCAATCTTTGCAATGCTCGTGATCATGCTTTTCGCACTCATCTGCACAAGCTTTACAAACTTGCTGGCAATATTTTACGAGTCCGTCTACATCTTCATAAGAAGTAACAAGTATTTTTGAGGCAGTATTACATGCTTCTGCACAAACGCGATCTGTACGTATACAGTCTACCATCATTTTTACATTGTCCTCTCCTAAGCATGCATCTGCACAATAATTACACGCTGTAACACAATTTGTAAGGGCATTAATTAATGTTTGATTTTTCATAAATTCTAGATTTTTGGTTAAAAATTGTTTTAATTTTCTAAAGAGTAATGCTTCAGAAATTCAAGAATAAATTTAAGAATTAACAAATGCCTGCTGTGCTAAAATTCTGGTAAAGCCTTATATAATTTGGTCTAAAGAATTCCTAAAATTCTCTTTTAAAGCCTTATAGTTTGTTAAGCTCATACCGGTATCATTTTTAAACTGAGCACTTAAATGTCCCACGTTACTATAATCTAAAAGCTGACTTATCTCTGTGAAATTATACTCACCGTCTTGTATCATTTCTTTTACTTTTTCTATCTTCAGCTTAATAAAGTACTTCTCAATGGTGATTTTCTCGTTGTATGAAAACAGCTTGCTGAGCTTTGAATAATCCTGATTTACCTTTGACGCCAGATAATCAGATAATGTTCCTGAATAATTAAGAGGTAAATTTTTTAGTAACTTAATAAGTTCGATTTTAATTTCTTCTACTAGAATTGACTCTGCATCTTCAATCAACTCAAAACCGTTGTTTTCTACTATCTTTTTTACAATACCGATTTCACTCAGCGATTCAAGCTCAACTTCTGCCCTGCCTAGTTCTATTTGTTTAACCGCGATACCCTGCTCTTCTAATTCTATTTTTAGGATTTTAATACAGCGATCGCACACCATATTTTTTATATAAAATTCTTTGGTCATGGTTAGTTGGTTAAGTAGTTAATATTGGCTGTTTCCCGGTAATATTTAGTCACCGCATCTATTAGTTTAATCTCAAATTTTAACTGTAATTCCTGAATATCAAGCACATCATTAAAATCTATGGTTCCGGTTTCATAATTTTTAAGCAGGATTTCTTCGGCATCATTAGCTTGTTTTAGATTCTTCAATTGCGTGTTATATGAGATTCTAGCCGAATTTCTATTACTAGTCGCCGTTTGCAGTTGAGTTTTAAGCATATTGAAACGTTCCTGCTTTTGCGAATTGATCTCCTGCAGGCGCAATTCATTTTGAGCCGAAACTGAATTATACTTTTTACTGAAAATTGGGATAGAGACGGAAACCATTGGCATAATGATATCTTTTCCGTTATCATTAAAACTCATTTCAGGGCGTTCTTCTACCGGAATATAATCAAGACCAACTCCTATTTGCGGAGAAGCTTCTCGCAGATTTACTTTTTCAGACTGGGTAACTGATTCATAAAGTCGGTCGAATTTTAGCAGTTCAGGGTGGATTTTCAGCTCATTTTGACCGATTTTTTCTTCCTCCGGCAAAAATAGACTGTCTACAATACTGATTGTTTCCACATTTTCCCGATTTAGCAAATTGCTAAAAATTACTCGTGCAGACTCTTCATCCTGCTGCAAAACTTCAATTTGTTCCTGCAATTCATTTTGCCGCATTTGCAGTTTTAATACGTCAACCGCCGAAGCTTTATCTACCTGAACTGAAGTCAAAGCCAGTTCTTCGTATGTATCAAGCAACTTTATATTCTGCTGTAAAACCTCCTGTTTCTCTCGTAAAGCATATAAATTGTAATACGTCTGCGCAACATTTAAAGCCAGTTTTCTTTTCGCAATAGCGATCTCAACATACTCTGCATCTGCCATGGCGCCGGCATAATTTTCTCTGGCGGTGATTGTACCAAACCACGGAATCATCTGTTTAACTGAAAAACGCGCTTTTTGCGCCCCGGTACGCGTTTCTGGTTCGCTTACAAAATAGCCCGCGCTTATTTCTGTATTGGGAAGTGAATTGACTTCGTTAACCCTTTCTTCAGCCAGATTATATCGCAACTCGTTAGCCTGAATATCAGGATTATTTTGCTGCGCTTCCAAAATATAAGAATCCAGTTGTTGCGCTTTAGCAGCGGAAAAAGACAGCAGAAAACAAAACACTAATGCAGATCTTGAAACCGATGATTTACTTATTTTCTTCATAAAATTTCATTTTTAGCAGACGCATTGTTTTTTCGTTTCAACAAAAATTCCTTTTTCCAACTGAATAAAACCGGAACCACAAAAAGTGTGATAAGCGCGATTAACATTCCGCCAAAACCTGGAATCGCCATTGGGATCATAATATCGCTACCTCTTCCTGTTGAAGTTAAAACCGGAAG
>JBALXG010000362.1:0-3517 GCA_036961055.1 Leeuwenhoekiella sp.
CAGGAAGAACAGTTGGCAGAAGGTCAAAAAACATTTGATACCACTTTCTCTATCAATATTTTGGCTTTATCATTCCCTTTATCAACTGCTTTAATTTTAGGTATATTATCAAGCGGAACAGTCTTTCACAGCATAACATCGTTAATTATACTAGCTGCATCTCTAATTATAATAGGAATTGCACCAATGGTTATTTTAAAAGTAAGTTCCTATAGTTTTAAAAGCAATCAGAATGAATTAGAATCTGGTCTGGACACGCCATTAACCGAAAATTCTTAATATTTTTATCAAATTTCCACAACCAACTTCATGACAATAAATTACCTTAAATCAACAAATTCAAATTTTAAATCATTTTTAGTTCTATCGCTATTTTCTATGCTTTTTTTTTCGTGTAAAGAAAAAGAGGAAACTGCGGTAAATGAGCAAGATGATATGCTTGCGACAGCTCATAAAATTCATGATCGTGTTATTACTCTGGACACGCATTGTGATATAAATGTAAGCAACTTTACAGATTCAATTAACTATACTCAAGAACTCGATACTCAGGTTAACCTGCCTAAAATGGAAGCCGGTGGTCTTGACGTGGCCTGGTTTATTGTATATACGGGTCAGGATACATTAACGACTGCGGGTTATGCAAGTGCATACGATAATGCTATCTCTAAGTTTAAAGCAATTCACCATCTGGTAGAAGATATTGCACCAGACAAAATAGAACTGGCTACCACTTCTGATGATGTACGCCGCATAGTAAAATCAGGAAAAAAAGTTGCTATGATAGGTGTGGAAAATGGTTATCCTATAGGTACTGATATTTCAAAGGTTGAAGAGTTTTATAATCTGGGAGCGCGCTATATGTCTCTTGCTCACAATGGTCATAGCCAGTTAGCCGATAGTAATACGGGCGAGAAAGATAGTATTTGGCTTAACAATGGTTTAAGTGAGCTAGGTAAACAAGTTGTTGCGGAGATGAATCGTTTAGGAATGATGATAGATGTGTCACATCCTTCTAAGGAGTCTATGAGACAAATTATAGAGCTTAGCAAAGCACCTATTATTGCTTCACATTCTTCTGCGAGAGCCTTGGGCGAACATAGTAGAAATCTTGATGATGAGCAATTAAAATGGTTGAAAGATAATGGAGGTGTTGTTCAAACCGTTGCTTTTAGTTCATATGTAAATCCTGAAAAGGATGCTAAACTGGAAGAATATCGCACTGAGATAGGTAAAAAAGTTATGGATTCGCTAGGCTTTGCCTGGATTGAAAGAGAAGATTTTCATAATCTTACGCCTAATGAACGTGTAGATTATTTTTCTCATTATCGTACTATGAGCGAGATAAGAGATGAAAAAATGAAGCTCATAGACAGCTTGCCGCCTGCTGTTAATGTGAGCGATTTTGTTGATCACATTGATTATATGGTAAATTTAATTGGGATAAATCATGTAGGTATAAGTTCAGATTTTGATGGCGGTGGTGGTATAGAAGGATGGAAAGATGCTTCAGCAACATTTAATGTTACCCTTGAACTTGTAAAACGTGGTTATACTGAAGATCAAATAGCAATGTTATGGAGTGGTAATTTACTGCGCGTTCTTGATGAAGTACAAGAAGTAGCTGAAAAAATGAAAACGGAATAATTTTCAAATTTCAATATTGAAAATCTGCTAAAAACCCCGATAAATAGGCTATTTATCGGGGTTTTTGGGGTTATTTTTGGACTTATTTCTTACTGAAAACAAACTCCTGCCTAATCCTTTGTGAGGATTCCAGCGTTTTTTTAAGATCTCGATTTGACTTAAACTTTGATTTATTTAGTTGTAGAACTTCAACGCCTACTTCAAATGTGTCGTTTTCAAAACACCAGGGCTCTACCCCTATTGTCTCATCATCTCTTCTATAAATATAATATTCAGAGTTATTTATACTTTTATTTATTTCAAGCTTTCTGCCAAGTGCAGGAAATTCATTTTTACAGAGAATTAAAGAGCAGCGATCGCAAAAGCGTAAAATTTCGTAATAAGATTTAGCAGATTTTTTAGTTAGATTATACATCGCACGCAACTTTATACGCAGAGTTTCCTGTTCTTTTAAAAATTTGCCGAAACCACCTTGCTCCTCTCTTAAATCACCATATAAAAATTCAATATGCATTGAAATCAATAAAGCAACATATCCAGATTTGCACTGAGCGGTATACATAACACGTTGCGCCCGCTCAAGATTTTCTTTTTTTGAACGTTCTACTTCGGTAAAATCCTGAGGAAGACCGCCGTCATTTAGATAAGATTTTTCTTCAAAATTTAATTGATTATCATCATGTTCTACTATTGCGGTAAGCATTTCTACCCAAAAATCAGGACGTAAATCATGACTTAACTCATTTGCAATTTGCCCAGCAAGTACGCCATGTGCATGTTGATAAATTACCTGCCAACCTTCATTAGTTTTATTTACTATCATAATATTATCCAAAAGCAGATGCGACAGATCCCGCGTCTACACGATAATTACTACCGTTTACAAAACTTGCTTTTTCTGAACATAAAAAGGCTATAACTGCTGCGACTTCTTCAGGTCTACCACGGCGTTGAACTTCTATATGTGGTCTTTTATTCGCAAGAAACCATTCTACAGTTTTTGCAATAGAAAGATTTTTTTCTTTGGATAGCGTTTCCATCATGGCATCTGTCATAGGAGTTTCTATATATGCGGGAGAAACTGTATTTACCAGTATTCCTTCTTTCCCATAAATACGGGACAAGCATTTTGACAAATTGATAATACCAGCTTTACAAGCATTATATGGACTTTCATCTTCATATGGTTGAAAAGCATTCTCTGAAGCTATTAGCACAACGCGACCCCATCCCTTTTCCCTCATTTGAGGTATAAAAGCTCGACAAATGCGTACTGCACCCATTAAATCAATATCAATTGTGTCGTACCAGTCTTTATCACTTAATTCCAGAAAATCGCCTGCAGCACCTCTGGCACCTGCACAATTTACAAGAATATCTGTCCCACCGTGTTCTTTTTCTACAAATTTGGCAAGTTTTATAACGTCCTGATTATCGCCTAAATCTGCCTCTTTAATATAAACTTTAGCAGATGATTTTGTTTCTAGTAATTTCTTTTTTGCCTCTTCCAGAGAATCAAGATCAATATCTGTAAGGATTATTTTTACGCCTTCCTGTATAAGAAGTTTTGCTGTTTCTAATCCTATTCCAGAATCTCCACCAGTAATAACTGCTGTTCTCTCGCCAATATTTAAATTCATAAATGAGTTGGTTTAGTTTATATTTAATGTAGTTAAGGCTTAAGAAACCTTAGCTAAAATTAGATTATGTTTTATTGCATAAAATAATATTTAAGAGTTTTTAACCTCTTTTTTTTGAAAGAATTAAGAATAGAATTTTTGTGTTTTTAGAAAATTTTGAGGAAAATAATTATTCATCTTAGATATTTATATGTTTACCTCAATTTTTAGCAGTACAAAAACGTTCTTAG
>JBALXG010000363.1:0-3514 GCA_036961055.1 Leeuwenhoekiella sp.
AAATCGGCTTTTTTAGCCTAATTATCGGCTAATTTTGGAGGATATTCGGTCATTATTTCCTGCACAATTTCATTTATACGTTCTTGCTTGCGATCTACATCTTTAGCAAGATATCCTGTTCCCTGACCTTGCCATACCAGTTCTTTTTTGCCTGCATCAATAAGATCTATATAAAGCGTTCCTTCTACAGAGCGGGATACAGAATTACCGTATCCGTAACCTCCCCAGTAAGGACCATAAGGAGACCAAGGGCCCCATCCCCATCCATAACTATTATAAATATCTACGCGTTGTTGAGCGGTAGTAAATATGCTCACAAGCATAGCAGGATTCTCAGATTTTGTAAAGCCTTTACTTATTAATTGAGTTTCGATAGCCCGCATGATACGTTTTTTATCAAGATCAGAAATTTCGGCTTTATCAATACCTGGCTTAAAAAAAGCAAAAGTTTTATAATTATTAAAATCAGTATTTTGATCATAATCTGTAGCTACACGCACGCTGCTACATGAAGATAATGACCCAACGGTCAATATCAACAACAAGAGTTTAATTGCTTTCATAATTTCTTTATAAAGATTAGTATTAACCTTAAGCACTTTTAATTTACTAAAAGATTTTAAAAAAAAGCTCTTTAATTCACTTAAAAAAGTTGCCTGAGTTTCAGATAATATAACATCAATGATTATACCAAAAAATTATTCTAATATCCTTTTTAAAAAGACTTTCCGTTATAATTATAGGGGCAATGTCTGCATCCACTTTCACAGCAGTAACCTCTTTTAAGATGATATTGCTCGGTAAAGCAGCGGTAGCCTTCTGGTGTTAGGTAGAAATCACCTTCTTCAATTTCAATACGCTTTTTGAAATGATTCATAAGGCAAAGGTAAAAAATCGCAATGGCAATGTATTATTGCAAACACTATTCAACTGTGAATAGTGATGCATTTACATAATCATTTGTGTTGCCATCATTATCATTGCTGCCCCAAGAAAAGTAAAAATTATTTGCAGCGCTAATGTCAAAATACCAAAATTCAAATTTGTGCTTACCCTCATTGAGCTGTACAGATCCAGCGCCAGATAAACCAGCCTCATTCTTCCACTCGTTTAATATTAAAGATCCATCTACATATATACGCACACCACTATTTGAGGTTGAAGTGAAATTATAAACCGCTGATGCCGTTACATTATAGGTTCCAATTATTTTAACAGCGTAAGGATCTGTAGTACTACTAGGGATAAATCCAGAATTTATATCTCCTGAATGGCCTCCTGAATACGTAGCAGGCGTATTAGTTCTTAAATATCCTATATCTGGAATTGTATCAGTAATATTAAAATAATAAAACTGCATACCATTAGGAATATCTTCTTTTGCTTCAACAGTTAAGTCAGAAAAAATTAAGTGCCATCTATCTAATTGCCAAAAATAAAATCCTTCTTCCAGATCACCCGGTGTTGCATCTGTGTTATATACCAAAAGGCCATCCGGTTCAACAGAGCCATCGCCTACTGTAGTTTTATCTGTGAGACTAGTTAATGCTACTTTATTAATAAGTAGGCCGCGGTTTGTAGCACCTAAATGTAATGAAGAGCTGGGCACAGGCGTGCTACTGTTAACACCTACAGATCCCGAAGCAGAAATATTTATATCATCCTGATAAGCAGTGTTTGCTTCAAATTCATCATTTTCTACTCCAATGGTAAATAAGCTGTTATCTCCAGTTGTATCACCGGTTCTATTATCCTGATATTTAATATATGCAAAATCACTAGTGCCATTTACAGCACTTCTAAAAAGTATAGAAGATTGCCCACCGGCATCTCCATGCTGCATGATTACAGTACCATCAGTAGCAGAAATAGGAGTTCCGGTAGACTCATAGATATGAAGCGGGGCGTTAGGTTGATTTGTGTTTATACCTACCTCACCATTTGTATAAATATTATCATTTATATTATCTGGCGCCTGAGTTGTGTTTTCTTTATACCAGTCTTTATTTGCAAATGTATAAGCAGTTTTTGTGTCAAACTGGGTAATATTACCGTTTGATTCTATTGCTAAAAAAAAAGGAGGGTTGGTCGCATTAAACAGCGATCCCCCATATTGATTAAGTCTTATGCTATTGTCATCGTTAAGGGTTAAGGTAGGAGTTACATTATTAACAGCAGATACATTTCCACCGGCAGCAAGGACTAAACCTTTACTCGTTCCTGACTGCATATAGATAGATGCATCATACTTATCAGCTTGATTTTGAAAAGCGATTCCTTGTGTTATGGCATCATCAGTTCTTTGGATTGTTACAGCATTGCGACCTGAATTGCCACTAAACTGAAGCGTTTTATCAGCTTGATTAACTGTTCTGTTCTCATCCAGATCTCCATCACTAGTATAGAAATTTTCAAGGTCACCATTTGCTATTATATGTTTCCATCCTGTAGTATCATTTAACCAATAATAAAAACCTGTACCACCTTCAAGGCTGGCATTTGTGTTATATACAAGCAAACTTTCTAAGGGAGTGGGGACTATAGGATCTTTACTGGTGAGACTGGTTAGAGAAACCCTTGGTATTAGTATACCTCTGTCTTGGCTATTTGAATCTCTTATATCTAAAAGTGACGAGGCATCAGGATTATTATTCCCTATTCCCACCTGAGCAAAGGCTATATTTGCTACTAGTATAAAGAGTAAAAGAAAGTATTTTTTCATCTTATTTTATTGTAAACAGGGTTGTGTCTATAACGCCCGTATGATTATCTTGATTAGTACCCCAGGAAAAAGTAAATTTCTCGCCACCTCCATTTTCATAAAACCAGAATTCAAATTTATGTTTGCCTTTCATTAAGTTTGCTTTTCCTGATCCATTATTGTCGCCACTATCTGTCCATTGATCTATAATTAATGCACCATCTATATACATGCGGGCTCCATCATCAGAATTTGAAGTAAAATTAAATTCGCCTGAATTTTTAACTAAATATGTACCTTCTATTTTTACGATAAAATTGTCACCGCGAGGTTGCATATTTGTTAAGGCAGTGGTATTAAGGAAGCCATTATATTTACCAGATTTTGCAATGGTGCTGTCTCTTTCTACGGCTCCCATATCAGGTGATGCTCCTGAGCTTGAATAGTAAGAGTAATATTGAATACCATTTCTTCCATAGTCAACAAGTTTCCAATGATCGGTTTCCCAGTAGTAGAATCCCTTTATCACATTATCAGGAGAAGTACCTGCTGCAGTTGTATTGTAGACCAGCAGACCATTAACTTCTTCCCCCTGCACAGTAATTTGGTCCTTACTATCAGTTAATGCTACTTTATTTATTAAAAGACCGCGGTCTGTCCTGCCTAGATGTAGAGAAGCTGCTTCATTAGGAGTAGATGTTGAGATACCTACGCTCCCTGAAGCCATTAAATTAATATCATCCTTACTGCTGGCAATTTGATCATCTCCTCTAACTCCAATGGTAAATAGACTATTTTCAGAAGAAGAACCAT
>JBALXG010000364.1:0-3503 GCA_036961055.1 Leeuwenhoekiella sp.
GGTGTTAATTTTACAGCAGGTTTAAATGCTGTTAGAACATCACCAGATCATGGCACAGCCTTTGAAATAGCTGGTAAAAATGTTGCAGATGCAAGCTCTTTTAAAGAAGCGGTTTTTGCTGCAATTGATATATTTAAGAAAAGAAAAGAGTATAAAAAGTTAACCCGAAACGTTCTTAAAAGGCAAACAAGAAGACATGCTTCTTCAGAGAGAAGCCGTTAGGCCCATAATGTTTTTTATTTTTTTTGAAAAACTAATTTTCAACTAAATAAAAATTTATATCTTTGCACCCGCCTTTGGGAAAAGAGTTTACACGGAAAGGAAAAAGGAATGAAGGATTTGAAAGCGTTTACAATTCAGTTTGTTGGATTAAAACAAGGTGAGCACGATTTTCAATATCACATAGATAATGCGTTCTTTGAGCATTTTGAATATGATGATTTTAATGAGGCTAATCTTGATTTAAAAGTCAGATTAAAAAAGACAACCACATTATTAGAATTCTATTTTGATGTTGACGGATTTATAAATGTGAATTGTGATTTAACTAATGAGCCTTTTGATTACCCGCTTACTGCAGATTATAAGCTGGTAGTTAAATTTGGTCACGAATATAATGATGATATTGATGACATATTAATAATTCCTTATGGGGATTATGAGATCAATATCTCACAATATATATATGAACTTATAGTTCTGGCAATGCCAAATAAAAGAGTTCATCCCGGGGTAGAAGACGGGACATTAAAATCTGATATACTTGATAAACTTGATGAGTTAAGTATAAAAGGCGAAGAAGACAAGAAAGAAGAAGATACAAAACAAAATATCGATCCCCGGTGGGATGGGTTGAAGAATTTTTTAACAGACAAATAAAATACGGTAATGGCACATCCTAAGAGAAAAATCTCTAAAACCAGAAGAGATAAGAGAAGAACACACTATAAGGCGGTTATGCCTAAAATTGCTGTTGACTCCACGACTGGTGAAGCACACCTTTATCACCGTGCTCACTGGCATGAAGGTAAATTATACTACAGAGGTCAGATTGTAATGGATCCTACTGAAGCAGAGGAGGTAGCTTAATTACCTAATCTGAGATAATTAAAACTCCCAGAATAGGGGGTTTTTTTATTTTTTAATGTTAGCAAAAAAAGTTAATAATTGAGCCAAAGTGTTCAATTTTTAGTACTTTTCACTTCATTTTGAGGCGAAACAAGCCAATTTTCGCAGAAACGAAATTTATATGAGTAAAACCACGGCAGCTATTACCGCTGTAGGTGCGTATGTACCTGATTATGTACTTACCAATCAAATTTTGGAGACAATGGTTGATACCAATGATGAATGGATAACATCCAGAACTGGTATTAAGGAAAGAAGAATACTTAAAGATTCTGATAAAGGAACATCCTATCTGGCAATTAAAGCTGCTCAAAATCTATTAAGTAAAAAAGGAGATTTAAATCCCGCAGAAATTGATCTGGTTATTGTTGCTTCTGCAACACCAGACCTTCCGGTTGCAAGTACGGCTGCTTATGTAGCGACAGAAATAGGAGCTGTAAATGCATTTTCTTATGATTTGCAGGCAGCCTGCTCAAGCTTTCTTTATGGTATGTCTACGGCGTCAGCTTATATCGAGTCTGGTCGTTATAAAAAGGTGTTATTGATAGGAGCAGATAAAATGTCGTCAATAATAGATTATACAGATCGTACGACATGCATTATTTTTGGTGATGGCGCGGGGGCTGCCCTTTTTGAACCTAACTATGAGGGCTTAGGTCTGCAAGATGAATATTTACGCACAGATGGTATAGGAAGAGAGTTTTTAAAGATACCTGCTGGAGGGTCTTTATTACCTCCTACAACAGAGACAGTTGCAAATAAAGAGCATTTTGTACGTCAGGATGGCAAGACTGTTTTTAAATTTGCTGTATCAAATATGGCAGAAGTAAGTGAAATTATAATGACACGTAATAACCTGAGCAAGGACGATGTTAACTGGCTCGTACCACATCAGGCTAATAAACGTATTATTGATGCTACTGCAAAGCGCATGAATATAGAAGATGATAAAGTACTCATAAATATACATCGATATGGAAATACTACATCAGCTACACTTCCTCTTTTGCTGAGCGATTTTGAAAAAAACTTAAAAAAAGGAGATAATTTAATTTTCGCCGCCTTTGGAGGTGGCTTTACATGGGGTTCCATCTATTTAAAATGGGCCTATAATTCTTAGATTTTAATCTATCTAACGTTAATTACTATGGATTTAAAAGAAATTCAGAATCTTATTAAATTTGTTGCAAAATCTGGCGCAAGCGAGGTAAAACTAGAAATGGATGATATAAAAATCACCATTAAAACCGGAGGTGAAGAGCCTAGGGGAGAAACAACAATATTGCAACAAGTACCTATGGCAGCACCTGTTGCCCAGCAACCACAAAATCCTATTCCTGCTGCCGCCCCGGCACCTGCTGAGACAGCAAACAAGAAGGAAGAGGATAATTCTAAGTATATCACCGTAAAATCTCCTATTATAGGGACATTATATCGTAAACCTGCGCCAGACAAATCAAATTTTGTTGAAGTGGGTGTTAGTATAAAAGAAGGCGATGTACTTTGTGTAATCGAAGCTATGAAACTTTTTAATGAAATAGAAAGTGAAGTTTCGGGAACTATTGTTAAGGTTCTGGTAGACGATGCTTCACCGGTAGAGTTTGACCAACCTTTATTTTTGGTAGATCCATCTTAAACTTTACGGTAGTATTCTAACCAAGTATCCCAACTCGCCCAGTATTGTTGCTTTAATAATCAATACCGGACACTACAATAAAATAAGTTATGTTTAAAAAGATACTTATAGCAAACAGAGGAGAGATCGCCCTGCGTGTGATCAGAACCTGTAAAGAAATGGGTATAAAAACTGTTGCTGTATACTCTACAGCAGATGCAGAAAGTTTACACGTGCGTTTTGCAGATGAAGCCGTTTGCATAGGGCCGCCTCCCAGTAGCGAGTCTTATCTTAAAATGTCTAATATCATAGCCGCAGCAGAGATTACTAATGCAGACGCTATTCATCCTGGTTATGGTTTTTTATCAGAAAATGCAAAATTCTCAAAAATCTGTGAAGAGCATGAGATAAAGTTCATAGGTGCTTCAGCAGATATGATCTCAAAAATGGGAGATAAGGCTACGGCCAAAGCAACCATGAGAGAGGCCGGTGTACCGTGTGTTCCTGGTAGCGAAGGCATTTTAAGTTCGTTTGAAGATGCTGAAAAGACCGCTAAAGAAATTGGGTATCCCGTAATGATCAAAGCTACTGCCGGTGGTGGTGGTAAAGGGATGCGTGCCATCTGGAAAAAAGAAGAACTGCGTAAAGGCTGGGATTCTGCGAGACAAGAAGCTAGTGCTGCCTTTGGAAACGATGGTATGTATATGGAAAAGCTCATTGAAGAGCCACGCCATATAGAAATACAAGTCGTAGGAGATAG
>JBALXG010000365.1:0-3496 GCA_036961055.1 Leeuwenhoekiella sp.
ACTCAAATATTGTCTGGGTTTCATCTGCAAAACCAGATGAATTACATTCAGTGTCTATTAAAAGTTCATTAAGCTGAATTTGTGTTACTCCATCATTATATGTCGAACAGTTAGCCTGAGGGCTGCAATAATTATTTTCAATTACCGAGGTAATAGCGTCATTCTCTATATCGCCATCAGCATTTAGACCTGTTTTTACATTGATATTATAAATACCTATTCCTGAAAAATCAAAAGTCGCATTTGATGTATAACTTTCTGAAATGCCTGATTCTATTAGCCCGGTAAATATTTCTGTAATAGAATCTTTATTATTTACCGTAAATGAAATAGGGAAGTTTTTTTGAGTTTCCCAACCATAATTAGTTATAGTCGCAGTGATTTTTTCAGCCTGTGTTAGGCCAGAAGAATTAGTAGGGTAATCAATAGATGATATTCCTATATCTTTTCTCCACAAACTTTTAACCTCCTTTTTAATACTGTCATTACTGTTATTTTGATCAGCAGCTAATTCTGTTTGTGCGCTTATAATATATTTTTCTCCCTCAACAGATAAATCAGCTGTTTTTATAAAAGTGAACTCGGCACTTTCATTAAAAGCTAATGGTACATCACTATATTTTTCAACTATGGGATCACTGCCATCAATGCTATAGGATACATTAAAATTACTTTGAGAATTTAGTCCTGCATTTCTGATTTTAACTTTAATTTTTTCAGTCTTAGACAATTTACTATCTCCAGGAGTAACTATGGAAGTAATTTGAAGATCATTTTTAAATGAGGGCGCTAATTTAAATACCGCCGCTACATCTCTTCTTTCGGGATTAAAATATTCTGAAATAAACCAGAAACTTTCTTCATCTATAGGGTCTAGTGTCATATGCGTATAATCTGCATATCTAGTTGAAGCGTTATAATTAGAACTTTGAGCGATAATACCCTCAGGAACAGACATAATATTAAGAGGATCATTTTTATAACGCCCAGTATATTTTATAGTTATCGGGTTTTTATCATTCATTGTGGTATAGCCCAACCCTATCGCTCCATTTTTATCCATTATCATACTTCCTGCAAAAGTATTAATACCTTCAGGCGATACATAGGTTCCTTCCTGATATATATTCCAGGGTTTATTTGGTTGCTGCCGTAGTTCAAACCATCGTATACCTGCTAGTTCTTCATCACCTTCTGCGACATCTACAACAAAATTAAAAACCGCTGAATTATATGAATCAAAGGCTCTAAACTGGGCTTGATTCATTATAGTGGCTTGTAGAACATCAATATCCGGTCCTTGAGATTGCTTTAGGTTTGATAATCCTCCTCCATCAAATACACTTGTAAATGCTGCGGTAGGAATAACCTGAGGTTCTGAAATATTTGACTGTAACGGGTCCTGCCAATCAACATTTACTGTCCAGAGTTTAAGATGATCTATGTTTACATTTGCCCATGCATCATCCTGCATATAAACCACTGTAGCCCCACCAGTTTGCGGCATCCCTGGGTATCCTACATTTAAAACCTGAGGACTATAAAAATTTGTTTTAACTAAACCTGTCAAGGGAAAGGATAGAAATTGTGCACTCTCACCTTTAAGCACTTTATCCCTTTCTATAACAAAAACAGCATCGCCCGTACTATCAGAATCATTTAATGGAATATTTGCCGTAATGTAATAGCCATCTCGCCAAATGGAGAACTTTGTGTAATCTGGGAAAGATCCCGTTTCAAACCCTGTAGTGTAAATGTACCAACCATCATTTACAGGGTCTGGCCCGGTTGAGATTGCAATATTCAAACCGTTGGGTTCTTTATCAAATTCTGTAATGATAAAGCGATCTGCGCTAGCATCATACAATACAATAGGATCACCTATTGCATTTCCCGGAAAAATAGTTGAGAGAGACGCTTCTCTGGTAAGAGGATTGCCTTGTTTATCAAATATTCTAAATGCTGTATTCCATGCAGCTAAAAAATGATTAGGACCAACAGCTCCTGTGGGATCTGACGGGGACGCTTGAGATATATCTGCATCAAAGACGAGTAAAGGGCTTGAATCGTAAGATTTTTTTACTGCTTTTTGAAATGCCACTAAAGGATCTCCGGTTTTAGGATAACCTTTGCCCGGAACGGTTTTGTTTGCCCCTCTGTGTTTAGGATTCATTTCTTCATCCTCTTTAGATTCGTATCCATCAATGAAAGTACCTTCACGCATCTGTTCTGAGATACTGGGTACTTTAGCCACTAATTGTAATGTAACCACACGACTTGGACGGCCTTTTTGAGCAAAGACAGTGGGTGCCAAGGACACGCAGAAAAGTAAGTAAGCAAGTACTTTAAACGAGGGATGTTTCATTATAATCAAACTGAAATCTAATAACTGATTTGGGATAAACAGTACGAAATTTACGTAATTTTCATTTAAGTATCTCTAAAATAGTAAATTAAACAATTAAACCGTTTATTTTTTATCATCCATCCAATTTCTAAAATCTACCTTGCTGTGAATAATAGTAGCCAGTTCTGATATCTTAACGCGGCTTTGTTCCATTGTATCCCTATCTCTTATAGTTACAGTGTTATCTTCTAATGTGTCGTGATCTACTGTAATACAAAAAGGAGTTCCCGCTGCATCCTGACGTCTGTATCTTCTGCCCACCGCATCTTTCTCATCATAATCTACGCTAAAATCCCACTTGAGATCATCAAAAATTTGTTGAGCGATTTCGGGTAAACCATCTTTTTTTACCAAAGGAAGAATTGCCGCTTTTACTGGAGCAAGAATTGCAGGAAGTTTTAAAACCGTGCGGGAAGTTCCATTTTCTAATTGTTCTTCCTGAAGGGATTGTGAGAAAACTGCGAGAAACATTCTATCAAGACCTATTGAGGTTTCTACCACATAAGGCACATAATTTTTATTGAGTTCAGGATCAAAAAACTGAAGCTTTTTACCTGAAAACTTTTCATGTGCTTTAAGATCAAAATCTGTGCGCGAGTGAATTCCTTCTAATTCTTTAAAACCAAACGGAAAATTAAATTCTATATCTGCCGCTGCATTTGCATAATGCGCCAGTTTATCATGATCGTGAAACCTGTAATTTTCTTTTCCTAATCCCAGCGATAAATGCCATTTTAATCGCGTTTCTTTCCAGTGCTCATACCATTTAAGTTCCTCGCCAGGACGTACAAAAAACTGCATTTCCATTTGTTCAAATTCACGCATTCTAAAGATAAATTGTCTTGCAACAATTTCATTTCTAAAGGCTTTACCGGTTTGGGCAATACCAAAAGGTATTTTCATTCTACCCGATTTTTGAACATTTAAAAAGTTGACAAAAATACCCTGAGCAGTTTCCGGACGCAGATATAAATCTGTTGCATTTTCTGCTGAAGCTCCTAGTTTTGTACCAAACATAAGGTTAAACTGTCGTACTTCCGTCCAGTTTTTTGAACCTGTGTCAGGGTCTGCAATTTCTAATTCTTCTAT
>JBALXG010000366.1:0-3489 GCA_036961055.1 Leeuwenhoekiella sp.
GATGAGCTTGTTGATATAAATGGCAAGCGAAACCGGGAAGAGTTAGAATATGAATTACTTGACACCGAAATACTAAAAGATAACGCCTACTTTGATGTGGTGACCGAATATGCCAAGGCTAATAATGATGATATTCTGGTTAAAATCACCATACATAATAGAAATACCGAAGCCGCAGAAATTCACCTATTACCTACTTTATGGATTCGGAATTTCTGGAGTTTCAAAGAAAATGAAGTAAAGCCTAACATCAAAAAGCAAACTCAAAATGAAAAACCGTTTGTCTTTATAAGTCATCCTTATCTTGACGACTATAATTTATATTTCGAGGATGCAGATAAGTTGCTATTTACCGAAAATGAAACCAATGATGAGAAAGTTTTTGATCGGCCTAATGATCATCCTTATAAAAAAGATCTTTTTCATGATACAGTTATAAATAATGATTTTGAAGAGACAGATAAAAAAGAAGAAGGAACAAAATTTGCTCCGCTATATGTTAGAACTATTGAAGGAGGACAATTTGTAAGTATCAAATTAAGGCTATCAAAAGATACATTAGAAAACCCATTTTCTGAAGATTTTGATGGCATTTTTAATAGAAGACAAGAGGAAAGTCAGGATTATTACAATGGCATAATAAACACCGAAAATAATGATAGTGCAGCAATTCAAAAGCAGGCACTATCAGGTTTATTATGGACTAAACAATATTATAATTACGAGGTAGAAAGATGGCTTACCGGTGATCCTGAATCTACTCCCCCTCCAGAACGGCTATCAGGTAGAAACAGCACCTGGAAAACGCTGCGCAATCATGACATTTTATCAATGCCAGATAAGTGGGAATATCCATGGTATGCTGCATGGGATTCTGCTTTTCACTGTGTATCACTTGCAATGGTAGATTTAGAATTTGCTAAGGAACAACTCATTCTTTTTACAAGAGAATGGTATATGGCTCCTAATGGTCAAATACCTGCTTATGAATGGTCTTTTAGTGATGTTAACCCTCCTGTGCAGGCCTGGGCTGCAATGAAGGTCTATAAAATGGGTAAAAAGCAAACCGGAAAAGGTGATGTTGCCTTTTTAAAAAGAATGTTTAATAAGCTTGCCCTTAACTTTACCTGGTGGGTAAATCAAGAGGACAGAACCCAGAATAATGTTTTTGAAGGCGGCTTTTTAGGTTTAGATAATATTGGAGTTTTTGACAGAAGTAATGGTATTCCCGGAGATGCTCATCTTGAACAGGTCGATGGCACTTCCTGGATGGCGCTTTACTGTCTCAACCTTCTTGAAATGAGTCTGGAAATAGCTTTAGAGGATAATACCTATGAAGATATGGCTACAAAGTATTTCGGGCATTTTATATACATAGCTGAAGCTTTAAATAAAAGAAGCAAAGATAACATTGGTACATGGGACGAGGAAGAAGGTTTCTTTTATGACAAACTTGTTTTTCCAGATAGTTCCTTTATTCCTATAAAAATCAGATCTATTGTAGGTTTATTATCAATTACTGCCGTTCTCGCTATTGATAAGGAAACTTTGAAAAAACTGCCTGCATTTGCTGAGAGTGTGATTTGGTTTAAAAAATACAGAATTGAAAACCTTAAGTATGAAGTAATTCAGGATTATGAACCTGGCAATGATTTACTTCTAACGCTCGTACCCAGAGAGCGCATGCAGATTTTGATGAAAAGTATTCTTGATGAAAATGAATTTTTAAGTCCGTTTGGAATTCGCTCGCTATCAAAAATCCATACTAAACCTTATAGTATTAAAATTGATGGAGTTTACTACACAATTAATTATGAACCCAATGAGTCATCTACCGCTCTCTTTGGTGGTAATTCTAATTGGCGGGGCCCTATCTGGATGCCCATAAACTATATTTTCATACAATCACTTAGAGAATATTTTTCACATTATGGTGATTCTATTAAATTTAATTATCCAAGTTCTAGCGATTCACAAATGAATTTAAAGGATATAAGTGATGAATTAAGCAAGCGCCTAATAGCTCTTTTTACACCTAATGAGAATGGTGAAAGACCAGTCAATAAATTACATGCCGAAAAATATAAAGATGAGCATTTTAAGGATTTAATTCTTTTCTACGAATATTTTGGTGGAGATAATGGTCGGGGCGTGGGCGCTTCTCATCAGACAGGATGGACAGCTCTCGTAGCAAATCTCATAGATGAGATAAAATAATTTACTTGTAAGGAATCTATGCCAGATTGAAAAAAAGTTTAGATAGTATACCCTGTGGGTAAATTTAGCATAGATTCCTAATTTTAACATAGTTAGCATTTAAATACATCGTTGTAAAATTGAAATTCAGTATATTTTCGATTAACTTTAATGTAAATTATGAGAAGTCATGAAAACAGTTCTTAAAATTCAAAATTTACATTCCCCAGAAGGGAAAAATATAATTGAACGAAGCCTGAGCCGCATTCTGGATATGCGTATAGTTGAAGTAGATTTTAAAAAGAAATTTGTCGCTGTTATTTATGAGACGCCTGATGTTTTAGAAAAAATTAAAAGAGAGTTATGGAATATAGGATTTCCAATAAGTCAAAACAGCAAAGCAAATTTAAAAAACCATAATACTATATCTTAAAATAGTTAAAGAGAAAGAAGTTCACCCCAAAGAATATTTAATGTTTTAAAAAATAACCTCCAGAGGTTATTTTTTCGTCTATTCTCAACACTCATCAATTATCAAAATTCTTGTACTAAAGGTGTGTTAACACATATCTTTCTTCAATCTACTTTTCATTAATTTATAGATTATTATATATTAATTAATAATATTTATCTAATCTATAGACCGTTGCTATATGTTTAATTCTAAAGAACACATTAATGTGTTTCTGTCCCTATCTGACGATGACAGAAAATTCCCCAAGCAGGCATTTAATCTTCTAAAAAAATTAAATCTCCTAACTGTTACTTTACCTGAAGAGTTTGGTGGTAAAAATTTAGGCGTCTCAGGAGGAAATAGCGAATTACTAAATATGCTCAAAAGTGTAGGACGCGCAGATCTCTCTGTAGGTAGAATTTATGAAGGGCATATTAATGCATTACTATTGATCGAAAGATTTGCCACTGTACAACAGAAAAAGAACTATTATAAAGATGCATATGACGGAAAACTCTTTAGTGTATGGAATACTCAACGTCCATTTGAAGCGATGAGCATCACAAAAGAAAATGATAATCAATTTAAATTAAAAGGTGCAAAAACGTATTGTTCTGGCGGACTCAATATTCAGCGTCCTATAATTACCGCAATAGGTAATACTGAAAGTCAAATGATTGTATTAGAGACTGAAAAGTATCCCGCGTTAAAAGAAGACTGGTCTTTATGGAAGCCACTTGGCATGAGAGCTTCGGTAAGTACGAGAATTGATTTTTCTGAATTATTGGTCAATTCTGACCAATTATTAGGTCTGGAAGCCGATTATTTTAAAGAACCAG
>JBALXG010000367.1:0-3487 GCA_036961055.1 Leeuwenhoekiella sp.
TTGCAAGGCGTTTTTCATTAATGTATTCACTAATGCTTATGCCTAAAAGAGCTTTCACTTTTCTATACAGTTGTACACGTGAAATTTTTAGAATGTCTGCAAGATTTTCAACTGAGAAATGGCTGTCTTCTATATGCTCGTCAATAGCCTCATTAATACGGCATAAAAACGCTTGTTCCATATTGCCAAATGAATCTGTCTCTTCAATTTTATGTACGTTATTAGTAAAATAAAACCTCAGCTTTTCTCTGTTATAGAGGAGAGACTTGAGAGATTGAATAAGGATTGAATAACTAAAAGGTTTGGTTAGATAAAGATCTGCTCCTGCCTGCAGACCTTTTATATAAGATTCTTTATCACTTAAAGCGGTAAGTATCACAGTAGGTATGTGAGATGTTCTCAAATCTTTTTTGAGTTCTTCGCAAATCTCAAAACCATCTTTCTCTGGCAGATTAATATCACAAAGTATTATATCTGGAATCAAATCAAAAGCTTTGTCTAGAGCATCTGTACCATCAGACAGGTAAATATTGTATTGTTCACTCAACTTATTACTTAAGAAACCAGACAACTCTTTATTATCTTCTATTATCAAAATACCATACTGATCGTCAGTATAGACAGGATTAGACTCTACATAATAATTTGATTCAAGATCTGCCATAAGATCTTTTTTCTCATCAATTAGCACATCTGTTTCATGAATGATTTCGCTGCTGCTAAAGTGGGATTTCCCTTTATTCAAGATCACAGTAAATTCAGATCCTTTTAAGGATTTTACCTTTATCATACCTTTATGAAGGTCTATAAGTTCTTTTGTTAAATGCAAGCCTATACCAGAACTGTTTTTTCTATTATTAGAACCTTTAAAAAATGCTTCAAATACTTTGTTAAGTTCTTTTTCTGGTATCCCTATCCCAGAATCTTTAAAGATAATTTGAGCGTATTTTTTGTCCTTAACATCTACGATTTCAATTTCTATTTTTCCGTTATCCGGAGTGAATTTAAAAGCATTTGAGAGAATGTTGAAATATACTTTGTCCATTAAATTTCTGTCAAAATATAAATCAAGATTTTTATTATTGCTTTTTAGGTAAAAGTTAATATTGCGTTTTTTGGCCTCCCGTTTAAATTCATTGTAAATATTTATTGAAAAATCGTATACATTTGTTTTAGAAGCCTTGAGCATAAATTTACGGTCTTCGCTTTTTCTAAAATCAAGAAGTTGGTTGATAAGCCTTAAAAGCCGGTTAGAATTGTTATAAATCAGCTCTACTTCATTACCCAGCTTAGACCCTTTTTCTTTTACAGTTTCACCTATAGACTCAATAGAACTTAATATTAAAGTTATGGGTGTTTTTAATTCATGCGAAAGCCCTGTAAAGAAATTAATTTTTGCTTCGTTACTCTCTTTAACCTGATTGGCTATTTTCTCAATTTGATTTCTTTGAATGGTAATCTTCGTATTAGTAAGTTGCAGTTGTCTGTTTTTCTTTCGTATAGCGATTATTGAATATATGGTATAAGCAGTGAGGCTAAGAATTATAATAATAAAAAGAATTGACAATTTTAAAAGAATATTTTGTGAAGTATAGAGCTCCTCTTTTTCTGTAATGGTTTCTACCTGATGTTCTATTTCTGTTTGTTGTTGATTGATCCTGTTTAATTGATCTTTCATAATGCCGGCATTGAGCTTATCTATAACTGTGGTCGCCAGCAGACTATTTTTAGGTGCTTCCTCACCATTTAATATCTTAAGTGCAAGCTTAATTACCTCAGACCCACCTGTAGGATAAAGCAAAGTGGCATCAAGAATACCATCCTGAACCATTTGTATCCCGCCATCTGGCCCATTAAGACCATCTACACCAATAAATTTAATCTCATTTTCTACACCCAGTTCTTTAGCTACCCTCCAGGCATCCAGCGCCATTTCATCATTAAAAAAATACGCATAGTCTATATTTTTAGCGTCGAGAGAATCCAGTAAATTTTTAAATTTTTCTTTTGGTAGACCACCATTTGAACCATCTATACTTCCAATTATATGTATTCTGGAATTATTATCTGCTATCTGGTGAAAACCAAGACTTCTTTCTACCACCGGTGTAGAAGAATCGCCGCCGCGTACTTCAATGACATTTACAGTCTCTTTTGTAGAAGATAGTATATACTTTCCTGCATTTCTACCTATCTCTATATTATCTGCTCCCAGATATGCGGTATAGTTATTAGAATTAATTTTTCTGTCTAAAAGTATTACCGGTATGCCAGCGTTAATTGCTCTGGTTATGGGCGCAACTATAAGATCTGGTTCTAATGGAGAAACTATTATAACATCAATTCCCTCCTCTATCATATCTTCAATATCCCTAATCTGCTGCTCCGGGTCATCTTTACTATCTCTTATAGTTAGGCTGACATTAGAATGAACAGAAGCCTCTACTTTCATAGAGTAGTTCATATCTTTTCTCCACTCTGCATTACTGGTGCATTGTGAAAAGCCAATTAGGTAATTCTGGTCTTTATTGTTTTTAGAACATGCACTTATAAGTAAAAGTAAAATGATGACTGGTAATTTTTTATAAAATAGCATCTTAAAAAAATATAGCATATTGCAAGTAACTCGTTCTATATTTAAATTTTACTCTTAAAAAATTTAATAAGTAAGGCCAAAACCAAACTTGTAAAGTGGGTTTTTACTATCGTAAGGCACATCAGTTTTTTGATTTTTTACCGCTTTCATAGAAGAGGGTAACTCTAATGGAAGTTTTCCTAAAGGTTTTTCATTTCCAAACAGAACTTCGCAGACAGATTTATCACTGGCCCCATAATCTGCAATCAAGGCTTTAGCTTTTGCGGCAATCTCAGGAATTACTGCAGGACGATCTAAATAAATATCTACAACTGTAGGCACTTTATTTAAAAGTGTCATGATACTATCTTTTTTGGCTCCTTTAAAATCAAGGTCACCATGATGAAAACCCTGAGCAAAAGGATTTTTAGTTTCTACAGGATACCATGGTGTATCTAAACGCAAAATAGCAATATCTGCTTCTTCAGGTGTGGCAACCACTGTCGCATATTTAGAGACGGTTGTACTATCTATATTTTGAATGTAAACTTTTAACTCATTTTGCTTTAAAGGAAGTATGGATTCGTCATTTTTTAAAAGTGTCATAGAGATTTGCTGACTCTTTTCACCTAGAGCAAGAGACTCTTTATTACCTATGACTTCATCAACCTTTGATTCATCGACAAAAGGATTGTCAAAAAGTCCCAGTTCAAATTTTACTCTAAGTACTCTTGCAATAGAGCTGTCAATACGTTTTTCTGAAAGTTTTCCCTCCTTTACGAGTTGAATCACAAGTTCTGGTCTGCTTTCTCCCCCAAACTGATCACATCCTGCATTTATTACTTTTAAAACATGATCTGCAGCTGATAAATTTTCAACGCCCCATGCTCTTGCGGGCCATATAATACCCGG
>JBALXG010000368.1:0-3478 GCA_036961055.1 Leeuwenhoekiella sp.
CCTGTACTTTTCTAAACTTTTCTTCGGCACCATTACGATAAGCTTCATCCATATGCTGCAACTTATCTGGATGGTATTTTTTTGCCATTTCGCGGTATGCTTTTTTTACTTCACTATCTGTAGCCGTTTTTTCAATTTCCAGAATTGTATATGAACTTTCAGCGTTTTTAAAGAACATCGCTTTAATTCCTTCAAATTCTCTTTGACCCAGACGTAAATACGCTGCTATTTGAGAGATTTGATTTACTTCAGGTTCAGAAACATGACCATCTGCCTGGGCAATACTGAATAAAAAATGAATAATCTGAAGCCGTACTTCAGGACGCGTGCGTTCTGCCAGATAACTGCAAATGCGTTGTGCGTTAACTTCCCTGTTTTTTATAACATCATTAAACGTGCGAAATGTTGCATTTGCACGCTCCTTGCCATATGACTGAACAAAATATTGACGTACAAAATCAAGCTCACGCTGACTTACCGTGCCATCTGCTTTTATAACTATAGAGCAAAGCGAAAGGAGATTAAGTTCAAAATCGCCAGGAGTAACTGTTTCACGTTGTTGGCCAAAAACAGTATTTGTGCCACTACCGGAGCTACTTTTTTTACCCACAAAGCTGTCTATTAGTGAGCCTATAAGATAACCCGCAAAAGCACCATATAATCTCCCGAAGGCAAACCCCAATATGGCACCAAGCCATTTTATCATATCGTTTATTTTCTTACTAGCGGTTGCAAAAATAATGTGTTTGTATCAAGTAAGAAGCTATTTGAGGGTAAATGTTACAGACTTGATGCTTATAATTAGAAGCTTTTTAAAAAATTAGTAAATGTGTTTTTAATATTTTAAGTTGAATCTTCAGATATGATGTAGGGAACCATTCATTATCACGACTATAATTGTATATCTTTGTAATCTTAATAAAAAATTTAAAATTATGTATCCAGCAGAACTTGTTAAACCTATGCGTGAGGATCTTACATCAGTAGGCTTCACAGAATTACATACCGCTGATGATGTGCGTGCAGCCATGGAAAAAGATGGAACTTCACTTGTTGTTGTAAATTCAGTTTGTGGTTGTGCTGCGGCAAATGCTCGTCCAGGCGCGCGTATGGCATTACAAAACGCAAAAACTCCAGATAATTTGTTTACCGTATTTGCAGGTGTAGACCGTGAGGCTACAGATCTTGCCCGCAGTTTTATGATACCTTTTCCTCCATCTTCGCCTTCTATGGCGGTATTTAAAGATGGTGAGCTTGTACATATGCTAGAACGTCATCATATTGAAGGTCGTCCTGCAGAGTTAATTGCAGACAATCTTAGAGATGCTTTTAATGAATTCTGTTAAAAAATAACAGATTCCTTATTATATTAAATAAAACTATTCTAAAAAGTAGTTTCTAATAATCCCGTCCTCAGGCGGGATTATTATTTTGGGATTATATGAGCGCATATAGTAGGTAAAACCTATTTTGAATTATAAATTTGCACTCGCTTAAAAAGATTCTTGTGTCCTGACCCCAAAAATATAAGTTATGGAGCATAAGTCTTTTAAATTTATAATTTCAAAAAAATATGCCTGGTAAGAAACCCTTCTTGCACCGTTTTCATATTTGGAGATACAAGCATATCTCTAATGCTAATTTTATCTACGTGCTTAGCATATTAATTGGGCTTACTTCTGGTCTTGGTGCTGTGCTTATTAAAAACATAACATTTGTAATTCAGGGTTTTCTTGAAGGAGAAGTAGTAGATAATTACCACTACTGGTTCTACTTTCTGTTTCCTACAATAGGTCTTATACTTACGGGACTTATCATAAAATATGTGGTGCGTAATCCCGTAAGTCACGGTGTCCCCGTTACATTAAAGGCAATTTCAAAAAAGAAAGGGATAATGGACCGTTATCAAATGTTTGCCTCACTAATAACAGCTCCTATTACAGTAGGATTTGGTGGTTCTGTAGGTCTTGAAAGCCCAACAGTTGTGACCGGGGCTGCGATGGGTTCATATATATCCAGAATTTTTCACATGAATCAGGCCACGCGCACACTACTTATAGGTTGTGCTGCCGCCGGGGCGATGTCATGTATCTTTAAAGCTCCTATCGCTGCAATAATTTTTGCCATAGAAGTTTTTAGTCTTGATCTTACATTAGTATCTCTTTTACCTTTATTGCTCGCTTCCATATCAGCAATTCTTACCTCTTATTTTTTCTTTGGATCAGATACATTACTGCCATTTACCCTGAAGGAATCTTTTACAATTGCAGATTTTCCTTATTATTTGCTTTTAGGAGTTATCGCGGGAATGGTATCTGTATATTTTAGTAAAGCTTATTTTGGTATTACCGAATTTTTTAAAAAATGGACATCACCCGTAAAACGCCTTCTTTTTGCGGGACTATTTTTGGGGATTTTAGTGTTTCTTATTCCGCCACTTTATGGTGAAGGTTTTGATATGATAAATGACCTTATGCTGGGGAATGATATTGAAGCTTTGGGCGAAACTTATTTTAGTGCATACCTTGATAACGTCTGGGTTGTAATTGCATTGCTTGCAGGGCTTGTATTCTTTAAAATTATTGCGACTTCTATTACTTTTGCCGGTGGTGGTGTAGGAGGTATTTTTGCTTCTGTACTTTTTATGGGGAGTGCAATGGGTAATTGCATAGCTAAAGCGATAAATAATATAGGTATTCCGGGTGTTCACGTTTCAGAAAGTAACTTTACACTTGTGGGCATGGCCGGTCTGCTGGCAGGTGTCTTACATGCTCCGCTTACTGCTATTTTCCTTATTGCCGAAATAACAGGGGGCTATGGTCTTTTTATTCCCTTGATGATAACCGCCGTAATTGCTTATGGAATTAACAGATATTTTCTTGTTCATTCTGTATATGCTATGGAGTTAGGCAGACGAGGCGAACTCATAACCCATGATAAAGATCAGGCAGTATTGACATTAATGAACGTAGATAGCGTTATTGAGTCAAATTTTATTCCGGTTACACCAGAAACTACTTTGGGTCAAATGGTTAAGAATGTAGTGGCAAAATCAAGCCGTAATCTCTTTCCTGTTATTAATGAAGATGATGAGCTTGTAGGAGTTATTACTCTCGATGATATAAGGGAAATTATGTTTGATGCAAGTTTATACGAGACCACACTTGTAGAAAGTCTCATGCACGCAGCACCAGAATATATTTATATGGAAACAGACACCACTAAAGTTGTGATGCAAAAGTTTCAGGAAAGTGGTGCCTGGAATTTACCGGTAATAAAAGATGGTAAATACCATGGTTTTATTTCTAAATCAAAACTGCTAACTGCTTATAGGCGAAAGCTTTTGAGCTTCTCAAGAAAATAAATTTTATAAATTTTTGCTATGCGAAACGCTATAATTATTCTCTTTTTCATTCTAATAATTATGATGGGAACAGGGTTTTATTTAAGAGAAACAGGCGATATTTTAAAGGGAGAT
>JBALXG010000369.1:0-3474 GCA_036961055.1 Leeuwenhoekiella sp.
TACAATATAATGCAAAATACGTGTATTAAATCGGATTTTTTAGTTTTTAATCGGTAAAAACAATGATTTAACGTTTTAGTAGGTTGATATCCTATTATGATGAATAGCTATTTAAATCAAAGCCTCGAGGAGTTATAAACACAAAAAAACCGCCCTACAGGCGGTTTTTTGATGTTTTTGGGAGGTTTTTTAAATCTCTCCTTTTTTCAAAGCTTCGGCAGCATAATTGGCCGCTCTGGCTGAAATTGCCATGTAAGTGAGAGAAGGATTTTGTGTAGATGATGATGCCATACATGCTCCATCTGTAACAAAAACATTAGTACAACTATGTATTTGGTTATAAGCATTTAAAATTGAAGTTTCCGGGTCTTTACCCATTCTGGCGCCGCCCATTTCATGAATGTCAAGTCCTGGAGCCTGCTTAGTATCATGGGTAGTGATATTTTCAAAACCTGCTTTTTCAAACATTTCTGTGAATTGTTCAAAAAAGTGTTTCAACATTTTCTCATCATTATCATCATAATCCATTGAGATATGAATTAGTGGCATTCCCCATTCATCAGTTTCAGTTTCATCTAATGCTACATAATTAGTTTCTTTAGGCAGAGTAGCACCCATCATGCCTGCACCCACGTACCATGGTCCAAAATCTGGCTTGCTGTCAAGCATTTCACTACTTAATGGTTCACCAAAACCTTCACTGGTATTTACATCTCGTGATCTGCCTGCGTAAAAAGTAGCGGCATAACCCCGCAAGAAATCTGTTTCCTGCTTGTAAATATTTTGAAATCTGGGAATATAGGCTGTGGTAGGTATTCTACCTTTCATCATTTGATCTTTATGCCCATTATGCACGGCATTTACTTTACCTCTATAGTTATGAAAAGAAACATATTTTCCTAATAAACCATTGTCATTACCCAAACCATCAGGAAATCTTTTTGATTTTGAATTTAATAATATGCTTACTGTATTTATAGAACCGGCATTTAAGAAAATTACTGAAGCTTTGTATTCTGTAACTTCTTTTGTATTTGCATCAATAACCCGCACGCCTGATGCCTTACCACTTTCTTCATCATACATTACAGATTCTACCACAGAATAAGGTCTTAACGTAAGATTGCCAGATTTTAACGCCCAGGGAATTGTAGAAGAAACGGAACTGAAATAACCGCCAAAGGGACAGCCTCTTTCACATTCTGTACGTTTCATACAGGCAGATCTTCCCTGTTGTATATGTATATCTCTGGCTTCTCTTAAATGAGCACATCTTCCAAAAATAACATGCCTGTCTTTATAATTTTGATTTACATAATCTTTAAAATAATCCTGTACACAATTAAGATCCCATGCAGGTAGAAATTCACCATCTGGCAATGTGTCCAAACCATCGTTATTTCCTGTAATTCCTGCAAAAAGTTCTACTTTACTATACCAGGGTGCAAGATCATTATATCGTATAGGCCAGTCTACAGAGAAACCGTCTCGTGCAGGACCTTCAAAATCAAAATCACTCCAGCGTTGCGTCTGTCTTGCCCAGAGCAATGATTTCCCACCTACCTGATAACCTCTAATCCAGTCAAAAGGTTTATCCTGCACATAAGGGTGCTCTTTATCTTTTACCATAAAGTGTGCATTATCTTCCTTAAAAGCATAACACCTGGATACTATGGGATTTTCCTTTTGCACCTCATACGGCATTTCGCCCCTGTGCTTAAATTCCCAGGGTTGCATATTTGTTGTAGGATAATCAACAACGTGTTCAACATTGCGACCACGTTCTAATAATAATGTTTTTAAACCTTGCTCGCAAAGTTCTTTTGCCACCCAGCCACCGCTCATGCCGGCGCCTATGATAATGGCATCAAATTTAGATTCGCTCATTCTTGTTTTCTGAAATATTATAGCAAGCCACGTATTCTGTAGGGATCAATTGATAATCCATATAATCTTGCATAAAATGTTGTGATGATGTAACGCTTTTAATAGATAGGTCTCTTACGGTCTCAATAAAGTAAATTAAATCCTCATTAGGCTCTTTTGCTTCAAGCGCTGCACGCACTGCCGCAATTACTTCATCAGGCTTATCTGTGTCTATATCTAATTTAGTTTGGGTCATGAGACTTTTATAATCATTAAAGCCTCTTGCAAATTTTGCTCTGTCCTCTTCACTTCTACAATCGTTAACCATTGTCATAATAAAGTCTTCTGGCTGCCCCAGATTCCCTTCTCTTCCCTTAATAGGTAAGAAGGTTTCACTGATTTGACTAAGATATTTTGCGTGTTTGTCATTAAGATCTAATTTTCCCTTAGAAATCAATTTAGTGACATCATCCTCGCTAAAATCACATTTTGTCATAACCATAGCGGCTATTGAAGCTAATGCGATATTTTTTATGGCTTCTCTTCTTTGCATAAATTTATTTTGAATTGCAAATAATCTGGATAGAATTACTCTATAACGTTATAGCTTTCGGTAAAACGATTTATCATTAAATTTTTGATAGGTCAAATTAAAAAAAACCTTTTTAATTTAATCATAAAAGTCAAATCAATTTTAAATGTTTTTTTAGATGATAATTTTTTAGAAGGCATTTAGCATTTATTAGTGAAATTAAGAACTTTAAAATTACTTATTAGATACTTATGTTTTTGATTATTAGGTGGCTGAACATATTTAAATTCATTAACAGTCAATGCGCCGTATAGAGTATAGCTATATCAATCCCATATTAGAATCTCAATTTCTGAAAATAATAGCCAATTTTCAGCCTTTTTAACCGATTTTTCCACTATTATTCTTGATTTTCAACCACAGTTTTAACCTATATAAAAAATTTCTTTTTACAATTTCTGCAATTGACAGAGTTTCTGCATTTTTTCTAAAAATCTGGTTACATAATGGTAAATTTGACAATCTTTAAAGCCAAAAGAACGAGGTGCTAAGTCGCTTTTATACAGTTAAGACGATGAATGAAATCGAAGAAACATTAGAAATAAATGGAGTGCGCCCTACAGCTATGCGTATTCTTATTTATAAGTTTATGGCAGAGAAAAAAATTGCACTTGCCCTAACTGATATTGAAAATGCTTTCTCAAAAGCAGAGCGTACCACTTTATACAGAACCCTAAAAACTTTTGAAGATAAAGGAATTGTTCATCAAATAGAAGATGGTACAGGGACTTCAAAATATGCCTTATGTGAACCCGGTTGTAATTGTGAAATAGATCAGGATTTGCACTTACATTTTCATTGTAATAACTGCGATGAAACGGTTTGCTTAACAGAGCATAAAATCCCTCATATTAATTTACCAGAAGGTTACCTGGCAGAAGATGCCAATCTTGTTATTAAAGGTATTTGTGAGAAGTGTAGCAGTTAATAAATGCACTTTTGTTGCACTTATTAAATGCAGACCTTGCGCTTATGGAAAAGAAAGATATATCCTTAAGCGATAAAAATAATGCTTC
>JBALXG010000036.1:0-12543 GCA_036961055.1 Leeuwenhoekiella sp.
GGTCTGGCTATCAAATTGAATTTTTATAGAACCGTCAAATTCACGTAGTTCTAAAATTTCAATTTTACTGCTTAATGCAAGGCCTATTTGCGATACATATTTTAAAAAGCCTACAGAACCGTCGCTCACTGAAACCAGTCTGCAAACGTCACCAGCATTTAATGAGGATAACATGGTTTTATCTTCTGTACGGTAGCTGCCATTTGCATCTGGAATTATTTCGCCATGAGGATCTTTTTTAGGAAAATCCATAAACCTGTCCAGCTCCTTTATTAATTTTTCCGATTTAATATGTTCAAGCTGCTCTGCTACATCATGCACTTCGTCCCAGGTAAAATTGAGGTATTTACTTAAAAAAGTCTCCCATAAACGATGTTTTCTAACCAAAACTATAGCAAGATCACGACCTATTTCTGTAAGTTGAAGTTTGCCATAACGCTCACTGGAGAGCAATTCCTTTTTCTTAAGTTTTTTCACCATATTATTAACCGAAGCCGGTGAAACCTCAAGATAATCTGCTAATTGATTATTGCCTACCTTTTCATTTTGCTCCATGTGAATGAGCGCAAATAAGGCTTTGAGGTAATCTTCTTCACTTTTAGTTAAATTAATTGAATTAAATTTGTTAGTCATCTCTAACTTATTTAGTTTTGGTAGTCAAAAATAATAAGTTTGATGATCATAATAAAGCAAAACCTCTTTTTCCTTTTGCAATTCTGTGGGTTGTCGTTAGTTTTTTCTCAGGAGGCTGCAGAATACCCTGCTTTGATCTCAGACAGACCAGATATGACTGAATCTGCTGACCTTGTTTTTAAGCATGATTTACAAATAGAAAGCGGCGTTTTTTACGAAGAAAATAAAAATGAAAGTACTCATGAAAAAGTTTTTGGCTATAACTCTACTCTTTTGAGGTACGGATTGCTTGATAACCTTGAATTAAGAGTGGGATTAGACTTTCAGGAAGTTCAAACTGAAATAAATGGTCACAATCAAAAAGATAAACTCAGCGGTTTTTTGCCTTTAATTTTAGGAGCCAAAGTAAGAGTCGCAGAAGAAAGCGGTTGGTTTCCTAAAATAGCAGTACTGGGAAATCTATTTCTTCCCTTTACCGCTGCAGAAGATTACAGACCTGAAACTACAGGTTTTGATTTTCTCTTTGCCTTTTCAAATACTTTATCAGACAAGTCAGCTTTGGGTTATAATGTTGGAGCGCAGTGGGGTGATGATTCAAGTGAGGTAAGTTATATCTATTCCCTTTCTTATGGCTATTCTGTCACAGAAAACATAAGCGCTTTTGCAGAAGTTTATGGCTCATTGCCAGAAGATAATGCAGCGGGTCATTCATGGGATGCCGGTTTAACTTATTTGCTGAATAATGATTTACAGGTTGATGCGACTATAGGATCTAGCTTTAATACACATCAAACTCTTTTGCTGGGAGCAGGAGTAAGTTACAGATTAAGACATTAAAATGAATACAAACAGCCTTAAAAGTAAGGTTAAAAATGAATAAAGCGAGCAAAAAATCATTAGAAGAAGTTCACGGATCTATTAATACTTCAGGCGGAAAAAAAGGCTGGAGAAAGGTTCTGGCATTTTTAGGACCTGCGTATCTGGTAAGTGTAGGCTACATGGATCCTGGCAACTGGGCGACAGATATTGCCGGCGGTAGTCAGTTTGGGTATTCTTTGCTATGGGTCTTACTTATGTCTAATATAATGGCAATGCTTTTACAAAGCCTTTGCTCCAGATTAGGCATCGTACGTGGCGTAGATCTGGCCCAGGCATCGCGGGAAGAATATCCCACATTTGTTAATTTTATTTTATGGCTTCTTGCCGAAATTGCTATTGCCGCCTGCGATCTAGCTGAAGTAATTGGGATGGCCATAGGATTGCAACTTCTATTTGGGCTGCCAATTATGTGGGGCGTTTGCATCACCGTGTTAGATAGTTTTCTGCTTCTGTTTCTTCTTAATAAAGGAATACGACGTATGGAACGTTTTATCATAAGTCTTATACTTATAATAGGTCTTTCTTTTCTGGCTGAAATGTTTTTTGCAAAACCTGATATGGGCGAAGTTTTAACCGGCTTTATTCCTACGCTGCCTAACAGTACAGCGCTTTATATTGCCATAGGAATTATAGGTGCTACAGTAATGCCTCATAATTTATATTTACACTCGTCTTTAGTACAAACACGTAAAATAAATCACACTAAAAGAGGCATAAAACAGGCTTTACGGCTTAATTTTCTGGATTCTGCAATTGCGTTAAATCTGGCATTTTTTGTCAATGCTGCCATATTAATTCTGGCGGCTTCTGTTTTTTTTAAGAACGGAATGTACCAAGTGGCAGATATTACTGACGCTCACAAATTGCTTCAGGGATTGTTAGGTACAAAATGGGCTCCCATTCTTTTTGCAATTGCCCTGATCGCAGCCGGGCAAAGTTCAACATTAACCGGTACGCTTGCCGGTCAAATTGTAATGGAAGGGTATCTTAACCTGAGAATTCAGCCGTGGGTACGCCGATTGATAACTCGTATCATAGCTATTGTTCCGGCGATAATCACCGTTTATTATTTTGGTGAACATGGCTTGGGCGAACTTCTAGTCCTAAGTCAGGTAGTATTAAGTCTTCAGTTAGGATTTGCAATGATTCCGCTAATACATTTTGTAAGTGATTCTCAAAAAATGAAGAATTACCATATAAAGTGGCCCATGAGAATCGCTTCCTGGATAATTACTATAATTATTGTTGGATTAAACGGAAAACTGGTGTTAGACGAAGTAAAAAGCTGGCTTGCCGCTTCTGAGAACCCGATCTATATCTGGATTTTTCTGATTCCGTTAATTGCAGGAGCAGCAGTGTTGTTAATTTATATTACCGTTAAACCATTATTAAACCGAAAAGAAATCAGAGAAAGAAGTATGGTTCCACATATTGATAAAAGCTCTTTTGGTAAAATTTCTGCCGGCAAAGCTTATAATAAAATTGCTATCGCCATCGACTTTTCAAAATCCGATGTGAAAACTATTTCTTCAGCATTACAAATGGGAGGATTTGAAGCAAATTATACACTTATTCATATAGTTGAAACTCCCGGCGCTTTAATTTATGGTAACAGCATTCAGGATCTTGAGACAACAAGTGATAAAGCTTTTCTAGATGCTTATAAAGACGAACTGGAAAGCAAGGGTTATACCATAGAAATAGAATTAGGTTTTGGATCACCTAAACGATCTATTTCCCGCATTGTTAATGCCGGAGGTTTTGATCTTCTTGTTTTGGGAGGTCATGGCCACACTTTATTTAAAGATTTGATCTTTGGCACTACTGTAGACGGAGTGCGACATCGTGTTGACATACCTGTATTTATTGCTTAAAAAACGTATTTATGACCCAGATTGTAGATTATTTTGAAAAACTAGACCCTGTTCTCGCAGCTTTTTATGCAACTTTATTTACCTGGGGAGTGACCGCGCTGGGCGCCTCTCTTGTTTTTTTCTTTAAAGGAATGAACCGAGCTCTTTTTGATGCTATGTTGGGATTTACCGGGGGAGTTATGGTTGCAGCTAGTTTCTGGAGCTTGCTTGCACCTGGGATAGAAATGAGTCCTGGAGAAGGCTTTGAAAAAGTAGTTCCCGCTGTAGTAGGTTTTGCTTTGGGAGCAGGTTTTTTATTTTGTTTAGATAAGATATTGCCTCATTTACACGTTAATTTTGAAGAGCAGGAAGGCATAAAAACACCTTGGCATAAAGCGATTTTACTTACACTTGCTATCACGCTTCATAATATTCCTGAAGGACTCGCAGTGGGTGTTTTATTTGGTGGCGTTTCAGCTGGGTTTGAAGGTGCGACAATTGGCGGCGCCGTGGCTCTGGCAATAGGAATAGGTTTACAAAACTTCCCGGAAGGATTTGCAGTCGCTATGCCGTTAAGACGTCAGGGCTTAAGCAGATGGAAAAGTTTTAATTATGGTCAGCTTTCTGCAATTGTAGAACCTGTAGCTGCGGTTTTGGGAGCTTATGCAGTGATGTCATTTAAACCTATATTGCCATACGCATTAGCTTTTGCAGCAGGAGCGATGATTTTTGTAGTGGTTGAAGAAGTTGTTCCCGAGGCGCAGCAAGGTAATAATGCAGATCTTTCTACAATGGGCTTCATAGGCGGTTTTATTCTAATGATGACACTTGATGTAGGTTTGGGATAAATTGCAACAAATTGTACTTTGTAGTGTCTTTTAAAGGATTAAGAATCTCAGAAAATTACGTAACTAAATTCTTTATTATCATGACTAAAGTAATTTTTATTTTATGCTTTTTAGCTTACGGATTGGGTTTTTCACAAGTTCTGGAAACAGATTCTGTTGAAGTAACAAAGCCCATCACGCCACCGCAAATTGTCATTAAAGCGCCCTATGGCAAAATGATTAATCTGGGCGAAATAAGTTTAAAATTTAAAGAAGTTGTTTCAGATTCTCGCTGCCCCAGTGATGTTAATTGTATTTGGGCAGGTGAAGCGGTTGTGCGTGTTGAACTATATAAAGACGGGAAGTTTCTTGAAGAAAGAGAGATAAAATTTCCGTCAGAAAACACTAAAAATCTTTTTACTTCTGATGCTCTAAATCTGGAAGGATACTCATTAAATCCGTATCCCAAAGCTGAAGGTGGAAAAATCGATAAAAACGCTTACTGCTTAAACCTGACTATCAATAAGAAAACAGATTAACCTTATATTAAAATCAAGGTAAATATGCCAAGTGTGAATCTAAAGATAAACGGTTTGTTCGAGGCTGGTTTAGATAAATAAATTAGAGTTTTGAAATCCCAATATTAAAAAAGGCCGCTTGAATAGATCCTGAGGATGCACCTTTTAATAAATATCCCACGTTAATAACATCGTTTGCACTTAGAAGCAAAAGAGTATTACCACTTGTTCCCCAATAATCAGAACTGGGTAAATTTACCGCGCCATCAGTAATTATTATAGGATTTGCTCCATTTATTGATACTTCTATATAATAATTGCGATTACCAGAAGGCAGGCTTGTAGTAGAAAAACCAGCAGAGATAAGGTAAGTCCCGCTTTTTACTATTTTAACCTCCCCATTAGTTGCAGATAACTCATAAAATCCTGTCCCTGCACTCAAAGCATTATCTTTATTAACCGGGAAAGGTGTAATAATATCGTCTGTTCTAAGAATCACCCCTCCACTAGTTTGTCCCCTATTCAAAATGACCGAAGGAGTCTCTGTTCTTACAAAAGTTTGCCAGGTGCCATTTTTACGAATATACCAGCTATTATTTGTCGTATTAAAAACAAAAGCTCCATCTAAGGGAGATGGTATAGCATTCATCTGTGTGGTAGTCATTCTGGGTTGAACCATTCCGCGCGTTTTACTGTCAATCTGTAAAGCAGATCCGGGAGCCAAATCATAAGTATTTATACCTACACCCTTAGAACTTTCTGTTTGGCAAAAGCCAAAACAGCATAACAGGAAAAAAAGGGATGTAATTAGAAGTTTCAAATGAGCTTGTTTAAAATTATAATTTAACTATTCCTATATTAAAAAAGCGCGCATCAAGTGTGCTTCCGCCGTTATTTAATACATAACTCAATCTAATTTGATCATTGGCTTTTAAGGCATACACTAAAACGCCACTCGTGCCCCACTCATTAGTTGCATCTGTGGGAAATTTTACATTTCCTCTTACTAAATAACCTAAAAGATTATTTCCCTTGTAAACACCAATAATATATTTTTTGTCGCCTGTAGGTAAATTACTGACTGAAAATCCTGCGGAAATCATATAATTCCCGTCTTTTAAAATTTTTACAGTACCATCTGACACTATTTGAAAAAATGAGTTATCTATAGATTTAACTTCAGAAGTATTTAAGGGAAAAGGGAAGTACGTATTATTAGTTGTATTTACAATATCATTATCTGGATTTGAAGCATAATCTTTACGCAAAACCACAGAAGGTAAATCAGGCCGCGTCAAATCATTCCATAAACCAGAGGAAAATAAAAATAAAGAAGATGATGTGGTATTGTACACGATTGAACCATCTAATGGAGATGGTATAGTCTGCATTTGTGATTCAGTCATTCTGGGAGGTACAAGAGCTCCTATTGTACTATCTATCTGAAGAGCACTACCATCATCTATAACTGTTGTCCCTATGCCAACTTGCGCTTGCAGGGTTAAGTTAAGAAGTAGTAGAACAATTACGAATTTGGGGTTGTAATTAAATTTCAACTAATAAAATTTGGGCAAATATACTAGTTTAATTTTAATATTAAATTTTCTCTACAATTTCAATAATTGAGACAAAACTTTGTAATGTGATAAAAATCACGTTAATGGCAGCCACAGTCATCCTTACCACAGCTACTATCTTTATCTGATTTTCCACCTAAAAAGGCAGGTTTCCATACAAATTTGGTGATTAAATAGCCTACTGCGGCTAAAAATATAATTAATACAAGAGCATTTTGAATCCATTCCATAATCGTTCTATTTCAAAATTTGATAAGCGGCTAAAGCTACAAGATACGCAAAACCGCTCATAAATACCAGTTGTAACACTGGCCATTTCCAAGTGTTTGTTTCCCTTTTTACTATGGCAAGTGTACTCATACATTGCATGGCAAATGCATAAAAAAGTAAGAGCGATACTCCGCTGGCAAAGTTAAAAAGCGGCCCACCCAGCACGGGATTTATCTCGCCTGCCATTCTATTTTTTATTGTTTCTTCTTCATTGCTTCCCACACTGTAAATTGTGGCCAGCGTGCCCACAAAAACTTCACGAGCAGCAAATGAACTTACGATGGCGATACCAATCTTCCAATCATAACCTAAAGGGCGCACAACAGGCTCAATGGCTTTCCCCATATAACCTATATAACTGTTTTCCAGTTTGTAAGAAGCAATATGTTTATCAAGTTCGGCTGCAGGAAACTGACCTTCATTCATCTCCTGAGTTGCTGTTTCTTCAGCTTGCGCGAAATCTTTTCCGGGACCGTTTGAGGCAAGCACCCAAAGTACAATAGAAATTGCAAGAATTATTTTACCAGCGCCAAGTACAAAGGATTTAGTCTTTTCGATTACATTATAAGCCACATTCTTAAAAAGCGGAAGCTTGTAATTAGGCATTTCTATTACAAAAAACGATTTGTTTTTAATCTTTAAAATATTATTAAGCAACCATGCCGAAAGTATCGCAGTACCAAAACCTAAAAGATACAGCAGCATCAAAGTTAAACTCTGATAATTAAAAATATAAAGCACCTTTTTATCAGGAATAACCAGAGATATTATTATTAAATAAACCGGTAATCGTGCGGAACAGGTTGTAAACGGAGTAACTAAAATAGTTATAAGTCTTTCTTTCCAGCTTTCAATATTACGCGTCGCCATAATAGCAGGAATCGCGCAGGCTGTACCAGACACAAGTGGAACAACACTTTTACCACTTAGGCCAAAGCGTCTCATAATTCTATCCATTAAAAATACCACTCGGCTCATATAACCTGTCTCCTCTAAAATCGAGATAAACAGGAACAAAAACGCGATTTGAGGGATAAAAATGACGATTCCGCCCAGACCAGGAATAATACCTTCTGCAATGAGATCTGTAAAAGCTCCTGGTGGTAAATTAGTATCTACCCACTCTCCTATAGCGGCAAAAGCCTGATCAATAAGATCCATTGGGTATGCAGACCAATCATAAATCGCCTGAAAAATTAAGAGTAAAATGGCGAAAAAGATGATATAACCCCAGAATTTATGGGTTAAAACACGATCTAGTCTACTTCGTAAATCTTTTGCAGAAGCATGGTCTATCTGCTGTGTTTCCTTTAAAACGCCGTTTATAAATTGATAGCGTACTATAGTTTCCTTTTGCTGTAAACGTTTAAGATTGCTCTTGCTTTCAGTTTGAAAAGATGAGATACCTTTAACTTCGTTTCGGTCTAGTTTTCCAAAATTTACATCCTGTGTAATAACCAGCCAGAGTTTATACAAATCCTGATTAGGAAATGCTTTGCGCAAACGGTCAAAATAGTCTGGCGCAATTACAGAAGCATTTACACAAGGTTCTATCGAAAGAGTTTTGTACTCTGTAATGATTTCTTTTAACTCTTCAAAACCTTCATTTTTACGTGAACTTACTAACGCGATTTTAGTATTTAACCGCTTTTCCATAACAGCAACGTCAAGCGTAATCGCCTTGCGCTGCATACGATCTGCCATGTTGATGACCAGAATCGTAGGTATTTTAAGATCTTTTATTTGTGTAAAGAGTAAAAGATTACGCTTTAGATTTTCAACATCAGAAACCACGACTGCAACATCAGGGTAATCTTTGTCATTTTTATTTAGCAGAAGTTCAATTACCACATTTTCATCCAGCGAACTAGCATTAAGACTATACGTACCGGGAAGATCAAGAATATGTGCTTTTACGCCACGCGGAAGCTTACAGACACCCTCTTTCTTTTCCACAGTAATACCGGGGTAGTTTCCTACCTTTTGATTAAGACCTGTTAATCTGTTAAAAACAGAGGTCTTACCTGTATTGGGATTTCCTATTAGGGCAACGCTAAGCTGTTTACTCATATGACTACAGCTTTTCTACTGAAATATGATAAGCCGTCTCTTTACGTATCGCAAGATGGCTACCATTTATATTTAAATACATGGGGTCTTTAAACGGTGCTATTTGCACGAGCTCTACTTCATTACCGGGCAAACAGCCCATTTCCAGTAATTTAAGTGGCACAAGATCAACCGAAAATTCTTTGATTATCGCTTTCTCTCCGCGTTTTAGATCTGCTAAGGAGGTTATCAATGTTATTTAGATTGAATTTAAACTAGGGCAAAAGTAAATGATTACAGGTTATGCAGAAAGAAAACACTCCTAAAATCCATGAAATAGATTTAGAAAGTATGAAGAAGACATACAAATAGCTCTTTATAAATTGCTAATCTGCCTGATCGTGCCGTGCCTCGATCTTTTTTAAGGTCTCAATATCATTCAGCAATTTTTCTATTGCTTCAGGATCTGTACCATCATAAAAGCCTCTTATGCGTTTTTCGCGATCAATAAGCATAAAGTTTTCAGTATGAATCATATCATATTTATCACCATTGCCCTGAGTTTTTACAGCGAGATAACTTTTACGGGCAAGATCGTAGATTTCCTTTTTAGGGCCTGTGACCAGATTCCATTTAGAATCATCTACTCCTTTTTCTATCGCATACCGCTTTAATTGAGCAACGGTATCAGTTTCCGGTATTACGGTGTGTGACAGCAATTTTACTTCATCGTCATCCTTCAGCTTTTCCTGTATTTGCTTCATGTGATCTGTCATGATAGGACAAATAGTCTGGCAGGTAGTAAAAAAGAAATCGGCCACGTAAATTTTACCGTCATAATCTGCCTGTGTGATGGTATCCCCATTTTGATTAACAAGCTTAAAATCGGCTATTCTGTGGTACTTTTTCACGTCTTGTACAGTAGAATCTACCAGCTCATTTGATACCATTGTAGGCTGAAATACCGGCAACATAGGTGGCGGCTTTAATAAAGTATAAAACGTATAGACTATGACAGCAGATAGTATAGTCATCACTATGGCAAACTTCTTGTACTTAGCAAAGAATTGAAACATCTTTTCCTTTTGAACTGCAAAACTACAATGCATATCGCAGGCAGACACATCACTCAGACTAAATGTTTGCTAAATGCCGGCGCTACACCGTGTATTTTTTTTTATGGAGCGGGAAAAGGTTACTTTTGTGCACTTTTTGAGATAAAAATTACTAATGGATCCATTTTTTGTTAAAGGAATACAATTATTTTTAAGCCTTTCTATACTTATTATTTTACATGAGTTTGGTCATTTTATTCCAGCCCGGCTTTTTGGTATACGAGTAGAAAAATTCTACCTCTTTTTTGATGTGAAATTCTCACTTTTTAAGAAGAAAATAGGTGATACAGTTTATGGTATTGGCTGGCTTCCGCTGGGTGGTTATGTAAAAATAGCCGGAATGATAGATGAAAGTATGGACAAGGAGCAAATGGCCGAAGAGCCTAAGCCCTGGGAATTTAGAAGCAAGCCGGCATGGCAGCGACTTATTGTTATGTTAGGCGGTGTAACGGTAAATATCCTACTGGGTTTTCTTATTTATGTTTTAATAATCGCTTATTATGGTAAAGACGTTGCCGGGCCAGAACAATTGCCTAATGGTCTTGAGATTGCAGATAGTTTTAAAGAATATGGTTTTAAAGATGGGGATCAGGTTCTTGAAGTAAACGGCAAAGATTTTGAAAACAGTATGGAGATAAACAGATCTTTAATGCTGCGCAATGTGCAAACTGTTACAGTACAACATCCTGATGGTGAAAGACAGACTGTAGCTATCCCAGAAGATATAGGCAGTAAAATGTTTGAAGAGGGCACTATGGCTCCTTTTAGTCCAATCATTAAACCTGTTTTAGACAGTATAGTTCCTGATTCTCCCGCAGCCTTGGGTGGCCTTAAACACGGTGATGTGATCACTGCACTTAATGGCACACCTATTACTTCCTGGAGTGAGTTTAGAAAAATAACACAGGATAATCCAGATCAAACAGATTTTACAGTTAATTATACTCGTGACGGTGCCGCAAATCAGACTAAAATTACGTTAGATGAAGCTCACCATTTTGGTGTTTTTCCTGAAGCAGGATTTGACATTAAACATATAGATTACTCTTTAGGAGAAAGTGTGACTGCCGGTGTGAGTCATGGTTACTGGATATTACATGACTATGTAGCGCAGTTTAAATATGTATTTACTAAAAAGGGAGCAACTCAGGTAGGTGGTTTTGGCGCGATTGCAGGTCTATTTCCTGATACATGGAACTGGCTTTCATTTTGGGAAACAACCGCTTTAATATCTATTATTCTAGCCTTTATGAATATATTACCTATCCCTGCTCTTGATGGTGGGCATGTTATGTTTTTGTTATATGAAATTATCACCGGCAGAAAACCGAGCGATAAATTCTTAGAATATGCACAGATGATAGGTTTCTTTGTGCTTATCGCCCTTGTGCTATTTGCAAACGGAAATGACGTTTACAGATGGTTGTTTAAATAAATAAAAATTATCACAAAATTTAAGACGTCGCGATTGCGGCGTTTTTTTATGCTATAACTTTTAATTACCTGCCAAAAACCCCCTAAAATCGGTTCTTTTTTCCCTGTTTTCTAACTGCTAAAACCAACTTATTTATCACAGAAATTAAACAAGTCTGAAAGAAATTTAAAATTAGTTTTGCAGCTTTAAAAATTTGGGTATATTTGCATCCGCTTACAGAAAAAGAATAGCTTTGATTTCTGTTTCAAATAAGGTTACCAATAAATCGATTTGATTTAATAAGCAAAAGATATATTCCTCCTTAGCTCATCCCGATAGCTATCGGGAGGTTAGAGTAAAATCGGGAAACGTTCTTATGAATTCGGTTTATATATTATATTCTAAAAAACTTGATTCTTTTTATATTGGAGAAACAGAAAATTTAGCTGAACGTATAGATCAGCATAATTCTGGATTTTACAATAAAGCTTACACTAAAAAAGCAAATGATTGGGAGTTGTTCTACACTTTCACAAGCGAAAGCAAATCACAAGCTTTAAAAATTGAAAGGCATATTAAAAAGATGAAGAGTAAAATATATATCTGGAACTTAAAAAAGTATCCAGAAATGACTGAAAAATTGAAAAAATTGAAATAAAAATATTATTCCTCCTTAGCTCAGTTGGTTAGAGCATTTGACTGTTAATCAGAGGGTCCTTGGTTCGAGCCCAAGAGGGGGAGCGTTGAAAGTAAAAGGGTTACAGAAATGTAGCCCTTTTTTGTTTTTTCATTGTAACACATTTGTAACACAAATTCGATTTAAGGTAGTGATATTTTGATAGTGGCCTATTGTCTCAGTGCCATTTCCAACCCTTCTAAAGTTTTGCTAACATTGTAATTAAACCATTTGTACCGAATTAAAATCCATCCCCCATTTATTTGAACTATTTCCCTTCATTCATAACAAGCTCTACCTTGTCTAGGAACCGCAAGAATAATAGGCCTCCATTCAATCCTGATGAATGTGGTTTATTTTAGCGTAATTCTAATAAAAGGAATAAAGCAAATAGAAACATCCAAGCATTAACCAGCCCAATAGATAATGAAGCCCATAGAACTTAAACAGATTCTTCTTTCTATCAATCGGAGTAGGTGAAAACAATTCTGCATTGGTTTTAAAATTGGAAATGAATTCGAGAATGATATTAAAATATTTATTCACAAACTTTGCTGCAGAACCTATCAAGTAAAATAAGAGAATTCCTAAAAGTGGACCCAATATTAAAGCCAAAATATAAATCATTACCATAGTTTTTAAGTTGGCTAAAATACAGTTGTTTGAAATTAGTTGCTTAAGAATTGGACAATTGTTCAGACATTAAAAAGTCAAAAACCAAAAAACTTAAGA
>JBALXG010000370.1:0-3469 GCA_036961055.1 Leeuwenhoekiella sp.
AATATCCGCGTGTTGTAAGGGGCGGTTCATATTACGATTATAAAGAAGATTTACGAAGTGCTGCACGCATGGGTTCAAACGAAAACTGGAAAATGCGCGACCCTCAATTTCCTAAAAGTAAATGGTGGAATACTGATGCGCCTTTCGTTGGTTTCAGAATTGTAAGACCTAAAAATCCACCAGAAGCGAAGAATTACAATACCTACTGGGAACCAGGAAAAACTAACTAAATTCATATAAAAAATGGAAAAACCTAAAGATCCAAATCAAGAATCAGAATTACGATCTAAGCGAAGAAATTTTTGCAAAAGTACTGCTCTTTTAACCGCTGGTCTTATGTTACCTGTAATGGACATACGCGCAATGGCTACTGTTTTTAATGATAAAAAGTTAAAGCTTGCAGTTATAGGTTGTGGAGGGCGCGGTTCTGGGGCCACAAACCAGGCTTTAAAAGCAGATGAGAATATTGAATTAGTTGCAATGGCAGATGCCTTTGAAGATCGACTAAATGACAGCCTCAATAATCTTTCTAAAGAATTTGAGGGGACAGGTAAGATTAATGTAAAAGAAGAAAATAAATTTATTGGTTTTGATGCGTATAAGAGAGCTATAGATCTGGCAGACGTAGTTATTCTTGCTACACCACCCGGTTTTCGACCCTATCATTTTGAGTATGCGGTAAATGCCGGCAAGCATATTTTTATGGAAAAACCGGTTGCCACTGATGTTCCTGGGATAAGAAAAGTACTTGAAATGGCAAAGATAGCCAAAGAAAAAAAACTTAATGTAGTTGTTGGACTTCAGCGTCACTATCAGAATAATTACATCGCTGTCGCAGATAAAATTAAGGAGAATGCGGTTGGCAAGATAGTTTCTGGTCAAATATATTGGAATAGTGGTGGTGTTTGGGTTAGACCAAGAGAAGCTGGTCAAAGTGAAATGGAATACCAGATGCGTAACTGGTACTATTTTAATTGGCTATGTGGTGATCATATCTTAGAACAGCATATACACAACATTGACGTGGCAAACTGGTTTGTAGGTGAATATCCTGTTTCCGCTCAGGGAATGGGAGGTCGCCAGGTTAGAACGGGGCCAGAACATGGTGAAATATTTGATCATCATTTTGTGGAATTTACATATCCCAGCGGTGCAGTTATTTCGAGTCAATGTCGTCATCAACCGGGAACATGGTCTAAAGTAGGCGAAGCGTTTCAGGGATCAAATGGATCTATAGAAATGAATGATGCAGGTGCAGCAAGCATAGTTGATCTTCAAGGCAATACTATATTTGAGCATAAAAATCGCACAGATCCTAATCCTTATCAGGTAGAACACGATAGACTTTTTGCTTCAATAAGAAATAATGAAGTGATAAGCGATGCTGAAAACGGAGCTAAAAGTACAATGACTGCAATAATGGGCAGAATGGCCACCTACTCAGGAAAAGTAATAAACTGGGATGAAGCGATGCAATCAGATTTGGTTTTAATGCAACCTGAACTTACATGGGATTCAAGAACTCCAAGTGTTCCAGGGGAAGATGGGGAATACCCTATTCCTATGCCGGGTAAAACTGAGGTTATGTAGTTTTTATATTAAAAAGTTATAGAAAATAAAAAAGGGAAACACGCTAATTGGTGCTTCCCTTTTTTTATTATGAAAATGATTATTTCTGTTGTGAAAGATAGGTAACTAGCGAAGCAAATTCTTCGTAAGAAAGTGCATTGGCAAGACCAGTGGGCATCATGGAGTTGGAGAGTTCCTCCCTTTTCGAAATGTCTTTCGTATATACGGTGGTCACCATACCTGTAATATCCCTCAGCTCAAGATGGTCGGCAAATTCACCTGTAACAAAACCCATCAGGCTTTTATTATCTTTAGTTGTCACGAGCACTGTGGCAAAACCTTGTGAGATTGAGGCATTTGGTTTAAGGATGGATTCCGCGATCTGATCCCGATTCATTATCGATCCTATCTGCCCCATAAAAGGTCCTTTTAAAGTTTCACTCTTGGCAACGCTGTGACATACAATACAGCCCTGTTGTTCAAAAAGATTTTTTCCCTCTGCTGAATTGCCCTCAATTTCAGAAAGAGCACGTATTACGTCTTCAATGGAAGCTTTTCCCACCTGCCCCTTTTTGTTTTTAATACTCTCAAGATCAATGTTATGTTCAACAACATCATTATTAGAGACAATAGTACTATCAATCTCAAATTCAGGGATATTCATAGCCAAAACATTGTTCAAATTTTGAAAATAAGCTTGATCCTGTGAGTTTTTGTTTCGGACATTAATCAGGAAATTCTTTATTTTGTCTGAGGAATCCCAAGTGATGGCTGTATAATAGGGACCGTGAGTATCTGGGCGCGTGCCCCACCAGGTTGTGCCATCATATGGCTTTTCCATTTTATATAGTCGTGCCAGAGTCGCTGTTATCTCTCTCTTAGATTTGTCATTAGTAGTATTTTGATAAGCTTTTATCAACCCATCAACCGTCTGCGGAGTATGCATATACCGCAGAGCCCAAAGAGCCAATTCCGTATTTTTTGAGCCAATAGCATCCAGACATACCTGAGTGGCATTAAGTTTTATCAATGCTCTTACGGCAAGGTGTGCCGGGATAAGCTCAGCATTGGGTTTTGCATGTAGACCTTCCTCTTCATCAAGATCAAAATCAAGAGATTCTGGCACTTTGATACTTAATAGTTCTTTTGCTATCTCTGGTCTTCCCAATCGACCCAACCCTATGATCGCAGCAATTTTCACCCGATCTGAAGGATCTTTAAGTGCTTTTATAAAAGGTTCAACTGGTACATTTTGTGAACAGGTGTTGCGGTCTGCCATTGCCCTGAGGGCAAATTCACGTACATCACTTTTCTGTGATAATTCCTCCAGGTTGACCACTCCATCGCCGCACGTGGCCTGTGCATAAGTATAGATTCCTGCAACCCGAACGCGCAACGGTAGCTGTTCATTTTTTGCAATATCTAATGCTATGGAAGCGGTTTTTTCTTTGGAACGTGATAACATTTCACGCTGAGCGTAGAACCGTGGTACTGCATTATCAGATTTTAAGAGCGGCACCAAACTATCAAAAGGCAAGTCATGTACATTTGGAAAAGCTGAATATTTCCAGCCTTTGGGTACAACACGAATGACATAGCCTTTAGAATCGCTGCCAGAATACCCTGCACCATCCCAAGCAGAAAGGTACATGCGCCCGGATCCATCTACATCAATATCAGTAATCTGTGGTACGCTGAGAAATTTTTCTTCCTTTTGCTTGAAACTTGCACCATCTATCTCGACCCGGTGAATAAAAAGTTCACTCCTTCCCCAATCAGCCATCATGGGAACGTGGTTATATTCCTCCGGCCAGCGGTTGTCATCCATAAAATAACTTCCTGTACCCGAACCGCCGCCCAGATCTACCAGAGCAGGGATAATCTCATCGGTAAAGTTTTT
>JBALXG010000371.1:0-3468 GCA_036961055.1 Leeuwenhoekiella sp.
ACCAGTTTCAGTTGTATTGTAGTAATACGACTGACCATAAATGTAGCGCAAATGGGCATACATTGAGGTTAGGCCACCGTAAACGCCTTCTTCAGTTTGAAAAAAGCTGGGTTCATAAATACTGCGCGGCTGTTCTTCTAAAATATCAGAGCAACTCGCTAAAGACAGTGACATCAAGAGTGTCACTATAATATTTTTTAAATTAATATGTCTCATCGCTATTTTTTTAAAAAGTTAAATTAACACCAATCAGGTAATTGCGTGTTGATGGGGTGTTAGTACCTATAGTAAGCAACCTTCTGTTATAACTAGTAGTTACAGCAGCATTTTCATCTCCATAGGAGTTAGTTTCAGGATCCATTCCTGATTCTTTATTATAAGGTGAAAACAATACGAATGCATTTTGAAGGGTGAAATAAAGTCTTAAATTATTGATACCTAAATCTTCTACCATTTCCTGATTAAAATTATAGCCAAGCGAGATCGTGCGTACTTTTAAATAAGAGGCATCAAAGTATCCCAGGGTAGACCCATACTTAGGGTTATCACCATCTGCAATCCCACCTGGTTTAGGATACTTAGCCCCTGTGTTATCAGGTGTCCAATAATCAACTTTTACATTTCCTCGTCGGCCGCTCAACATATTGAGATAACCTGAAGAGCCGTATAATGTACTTATAAGAGTACCACCACTTTGAAAAGCACCTACTGCGCTAAGATCAAATCCTTTGTATGCAAAGCGTGTGCTGAAACCTCCCTGAAAGTCAGGCTCTACACTCATAACCTGGCGATCATCAGGACCTATTTGTCTTGTAGGTGTGCCATCAGCATTATAATCACCTGTATATTCTACTTTAATCATACCTACGTTTCCACCCGGTTCGAAAATTTCAAGATTGGGATCTCCTTCTTGCCATAGACCTACACGTTTGTAATCGAAGATCGAATTAATAGGTGAACCTACAAACCATCCATTACCTTCATCCCTTTCCTGGCCTGAAGAGAGGGCGACCAGCTTGTTTCGGTTAGCATATAAGTTAACACCAAGTTCCCATGTAAAGCCATTAGGATTATCTATAATTAGCCCATTAAGCGAAACCTCTAAACCTTTGTTCTCTGTCTCCCCAATATTTGAAGTGACAAAATCTACACCAGAGGTTGAGGGTAAACCTACATTGAGCAAAACATCTTTAGTCGCGGTTTTATAGTATTCTACGGTACCTGAAATGCGATTATTAAATAATCCAAAGTCTAAGCCGTAGTTCCAGGTTGTAGAATATTCCCAGCCTAAACCAGCATTAGGTAATTGGGAGACATAGTAGCCCACAGAATAATCATCGTCACCAAAGTTGTATGGTCGTGAACTTAAACGCCCCAGCGTTTGGTAAGGATCAACTGCCTGATTTGAAGTTTCACCATAACCTACACGGAATTTTAATAAATTTATCGCTTTAACATTTTCCATAAAAGACTCATTACTTGGCGTCCATCCTGCAGAAATTGCAGGGTAATTATGCCATTGGTGCTCCTTAGCTAGTCTTGAAGATGCATCAGCACGGAAGGTAGCGGTAAGAAAATAACGACTATCATATTCATACTGTGCTCTTCCCATGTATGAAACTAAACCACTTTTATAATAGCCCTGATTATCTGGATTAATAGTAATCTCACCAGCAGCGCGCCCTAGATTGTAGAACTGAAAAGCATCAGCAGGGATGTCTCTTGCAGAAATATTTGAACTATTAAAGCTGGTTTCTTCAGAAGAAAATAAACCTGTTACATTTATTTTATGCTTCCCAAAAGTGCGATCATAAGTCAAGAGATTTTCAATTAACCATCTAGTAGTTTGTGAATTACTTATTGAAGCGACTGAAGGAGTTGTGGGTGTAGCACTAAAAACCCCTTCTCCTGTATAATTTCCGCCATTGCTAACGCGAAAATTTAAACCAACATTAGCACGGTATTTTAAGCCTTCTACACCAGGTATTTTGATCTCTGCATAAAGATTATTATAGGAGCCAAAGGCCTTAGTCTGATCTATCCACTTATCTCCTAAATTTTCTATACTTTCTCTGGTATAAACCCATTGCTCATCCAGCGGCATTTGTACTGTTCTTTTTAAAGTACCATCTGCATTGTAAGGATTTGCAATAGGAGAACTATTTAAATTACCGTACATATTTAAATTGTTACCGGTATTCACAGAATAGTTGTTGTTTGAGCTAAAGCCAATATGAATATGATCCCCTAATTCCTGATCAAGAGTTGTACGTAGAGAAAAACGTTCATAATCCTGACCGGGTAGAACAGATTCTTCCTTATAATAGCCCATGCCAAAATTATAATTGCCAGTTTCTGAGCCACCAGTGACATTTATGTCGTGGTTAATCAATAAGCCTGCACCATAATATAAGTCTTGCCAATTTGTATTTGTATCATTTGATTCATCTACTCCATTTTCATATTGACCTGCAGCTTGTCTAAGTGCTATAAATTCTGATCCATTCATCATAGGATATGGAGCAAAAACTGTCTTCAGACCTGAGTAACCGTTATAAGTAAACTGCGCTTTTTGTCCTTTTCTACCTCTGTTTGTAGTTATTAGTACGACACCGTTAGCTCCTCGCGATCCATAAATAGCAGTAGCAGAGGCATCTTTTAAAATATCAATACTTTTAATGGAGTTAGGACTAATATCACCTATTGAACCAGCAAAAGGAACACCATCAAGCACCACTAATGGATCGTTACTTGCTGTGAGTGAGCGCGTACCCCTAACGCGTATTTGAAAAGTGGCGCCTGGCTTAGTTGAAGTTCTTGAAAGTTCTACACCGGGTAAGCGTCCCTGTAAAGCTTCTGAGACATTCGCCGAAGGAACATCACGTATTTCTGCACCCTTTATAGAAGCAACAGATCCTGTAACGGCTTCTTTGCGCTGTGTACCGTACCCCACTACAACGATTTCGGATAAAGATTCAGTATCAGGATCCATTGTAATGTTAAAGGTAGATTTGCCTGCCACCTGAACTTCCTGAGTTGAAAAGCCTACAAAGCTAAATTGTAAAACACCATCTGCAGGAATATTTGGCAAAGTAAACTTACCGTCAAAGTCTGTTGCTGTACCGTTGCTTGTTCCCTTAAGCAGGACGGTAACTCCCGGTAATGGTCCCGTCTCATCAGAAAGGGTACCTGTTATTGTTCCATTCTGAGCAAGTACCGGAGAAGCAAATGCAAAAAAGAGAACAAGATAAAAAAGCTTTTTTAGCCTTAAATTTTGTTCATTGAGTAAATGATTGATCATTTTGTTAATTTTTTAATTTAAAGAAGTCTGGATGGCAAATCGCTAAAAAGAATAGCTATTTTTTTTGATGTCATAAAAATACATAAATATTTAGTTCATGCAATCGATTGCGTGAAAAAATTGATAGTTATGCTAGAATTTAACTATTTAAGGTTGCTAATTATATT
>JBALXG010000372.1:0-3452 GCA_036961055.1 Leeuwenhoekiella sp.
ATAGAGTTTTTCCCGGCACGCTTAATGGTTCACTTGCCAGCAGATTTGCGTTTCAGTTTGTAAATAAAATATTGCCTATCGCAGATTTCTGCCTTGATTTTCACACCGGTGGAGCACATAGATTTAATGTACCTCAACTTCGGGTTGACCCTGCAGATGAAAAACTTGGTGAATTTGCTAAAATATTTAATGCCCCTTTTACAGTCTATTCTAAGAATATTACTAAATCATACAGATCTACCTGCAACAAGATGGGCAAGCCTATCTTACTTTTTGAAGGAGGTAAATCTCAGGTAAGCGATAAACGCATCGCAAAAGAAGGAGTAGAAGGCATAATGCGTATTCTCGATCACCTTGACATGCTCTCACCAGAATTTGAAGTTCCGGAAAAAAATCTAAATCCTGTAATTATAGAGAATAGCTCATGGATTAGAGCAAAATACAGCGGCTTATTGCATTTAAAATCAAATTGTGGTGACCTTGTAGAAAAAGGAGATATCATTGCGACAATCACAGATCCATACGGCTCATTTAGACATAAAGTAAAAGCTTCTAACGATGGTTATCTTATAAATGTTAATGAGGCATCCTTAGTATATCAGGGTGATGCTATTTTTCACATTTCAACTACAGCATCTGTTTATGAAAAAGGTAGAATTAAGAAAGAAATATAAAGCCTTAAGAAATACACTTTCTACTGAAGACATTGACAAAATGAGTCTGGCCATTGCAAATCAGGCTCTAAAAGCAGATATATGGAACCATTCTTTTTATCATATATTTCTTCCTGTTCCTGCATTAAAGGAAGTTAACACAGAGTATATATTAAGTATTTTAAGCGGGAAGGATAAAAATATCGTCATCTCAAAAAGCGATACAAATAAAATTAATCTTACGCATTATCTCCTTACAGATAATACAACTTTAAAGGTCAACAAGTGGGGAGTACCAGAACCCACGGGTGGCATTATTATTGATCCCTCACAATTAGATGTTGTTTTTATACCTTTATTAGTATATGATATTAAAGGAAACAGAATTGGTTATGGTAAAGGTTTTTACGATGCATTTCTTAAAAACTGTAGAGAAGACTGCTTAAAAGTTGGTTTGTCATTTTTTAGACCAGAGGATGAATTTAACGCTGAAATACACGATATGCGACTAACACATTGTATAACAGTAGATGAAATTCACAAATTTTTAACTTTATAGTTGTTTTTTTTATATCTTCGCCGTCCCAAATCATAAGTTGAATCAAACATGCCTGCAAAAAAACGTAATCGATTCTTATCGTTATTAGGTGGCTCTGCTCCTGCTACGCCTGAGCCACAACAAGAAAAGTTCTATTATGAGCAAATTGCTTCAATAGTTGGCGCTGGCGGCGGGTATATTGACTTTGTTAAGAAAAAAACCTACTTTGATAAGCAGTTACAGACAATTCTTGAAACTCCTGAAGAGTATACGCCTTCCTTAAAACATTCTTTACATTTTTATGATATGGAGTTTCATGATTCCATACAGAAGAATTTTGAAGGAATAAAAAAAGGTAAATCATTTGAACAAGAAATTAAAATGATAACCTATACTAACAAAACCTTATGGGCAAAAATAGCCGCTAAACCTATTTTTGATTCAAAAAAGGGGGTTATAGGCTTACGCGGAGTCATCATCAATATTGATGATGAAAAGAAGGATGGCATCGCACTTGACCGGTCACTTCAACTTATTGAAGCAAACAATAACAGGCTGTTTAAGTTTGCAAATTATGTGTCACATAATTTAAAATCACACGTTAACAATCTTGAACTTACTTCACAGCTTGTAGATGAAACAAAATTGCCAGAGGAGCAGAAAGAACTATTTCAAAACTTTGGCGAAATCACAAAAAGCCTTTCGCGTACTGTTGCTCAGCTTAATGAGGTTGTCTCTATTCAAAGTCGTAGCTCTGAGAAAAGAGTTACAATAAATCTACAAGATGCATTAGAACAGTGTATGTCTTCCCTTCACGAATTAATAACTAAAGAAGAAGCTTATATATATTCAGATTTTTCTGAAGCTCCTGAAGTTTCTTACATTCCAGATTTTCTTGATAATATCCTCTGTACACTGGTTAAAAACGGTATAAATAGCAAAAAACCCGACCGAAAACCAGAAATAAAAGCTTACAGCCTGGAGCATAATTGCAAAACTTCACTTGTTATTGAAGATAACAGCGCAGGTTTTGATGTAGAAAAAGATAATGATCACATCTTTCATATGTCAAAAAGCAGCAGCTTTGAGTCAGACAATAAATCTGAAGGCCTCTTTATAGTAAAAAATCAGGTTGAAGCAATGGGAGGCATAATAAAAGTTGAAAGTAAACTAGGCTATGGTACTAAATTTACAATTACACTCTAACCTTTTTATTCTCCCACTAAAGTAGTTTTTTCTTTTTGCTTTTCAGGTTGATTAAAAGCCCGTTTATTAAATACGATAAGCAAACCTACGCCAAAGCTTATCGCGGCATCTGCTATATTAAAAACCGCATTAAAAAAGGTGAAATAAGTACCGCCCCAGATAGGTAACCACTCCGGCAGATATCCTTCCCACATTGGGAAGTAGAGCATATCAACTACTTTACCATGCAAGAAGGTACCATAACCACCGCCCTCTGGCATAAACGTAGCTATGTGACCGGCACTACCGTCAAAGATAAGCCCGTAAATAACAGAATCTATAATATTACCAAAGGCGCCAGCAAAGATCATAGCAATTGCGGTTATCAGAATTTTAGATCCGTTTTTCTTAACGGTGTCGTACAACCAATATCCTATTAATGGTAAAATACCTATTCTAAAAAGAGTAAGAATAATTTTGCCGTAATCCCCGGGAATTTTTGCCCCCCAGGCCATTCCTTCATTTTCTACAAAGAGAATTTTAAACCAACTGAAAACCACAGTTTCATCACCAAGTGCAAAATGAGTTTTTATGTATATTTTACTTATTTGATCTATAAGTAGAATAAAAACGATAATGCCTACGGCCTTTTTAATTGACATGAATATTGCATTTAAGCGAATGGCAAAAATAGCTATTTTATTTAGACTGGGTGACTGAGATATCACCATCAATACTAGTAAGTTTTAAATTATTTGTAGCGCCTGCCATATTATCAATAGTGAGATTACCATTTCTTGAATGCGCCACTATCTCGCTATCAAAAGTATTTACATATATATTGCCTGTTATAGTATTAACTATTCCGCTGCCGCGAAAGTTTTTCAACCTGCAATCGCCGCCGGTAAGGTTGCAATTAATAAAATTAAAAGTCCCGTTTGCCCAAACCGAAGCAAGAGCTGAATCTACCCATAATTCAAAGTTTTCAGGAATTTTAATAGTAAGCACAACTGAGATAACCTTGTGCGCCGCAAGCTTGTCATCAATAGCTTCAAAATCAGGCATTCGTCCTGAGG
>JBALXG010000373.1:0-3449 GCA_036961055.1 Leeuwenhoekiella sp.
GTAATAACTCTTCCATCTGTACCGCCTTTTATACCTGTAATGTTTACACTTTGCTTTTCGCGGCCAGTTTCATTAAGAATAAAAACAGATGCTGAAGTATTGCTTAAATCAAGATCAAAATCGTTCAGATTTTTATTAGCAAATTCACCATTAACGATTTTCACACCTCTCGTGTAAGAAGCAATTGTCGAGTTATTGTTTTCAGTTTCAGAATCAGAATGACTTTCTTCTTTTGAAACAAGAGCTTCCCATGAATTTTTTGAACCATTCCAATATTGAAATCCCCTTTCATGGCTTCCGTCATTTGCAGTTAAATAGACCAGCATTCCATCTTGGTCTGAGCCGGGATTTGATGAAGGAAGAACATTTACTCGTGGTATTAATATCCCGTCTGTAGCTGAAGGATTATCTGCATCAAAAGAATGTATGTCTAAAATACTCTTGGGTGTTGTGGTGCCTATACCTACCTGAGCGAAGTTTTTTGAAGGTAATAAAGAAAAAAATAGACAAATAACTGCTGTTGTAATAATTCTCATAATCGACATAACTTGGGGTTATTGAAGACAAACTTATGGCGATTTTAAACAAGAATTTTCAGAGTGATGCTCTTTTCGTCATCATGTTAACATACGTCGATCAAACTCCTGAATTATGTCTAAAAAATAGATAAAAGAGTAATTATTTAACCAAAATTATACTGCCAGTTTTTGCATTTTTAAGCCGATTTTAGATATAAAAAGCCTGATTTTTAAAGTTTTTTTGTAAATGAAAAACCCATCTGCTTTTGGCAAATGGGTTTAGTTTTTTGAAATCTTTTAAACTTAATTACTCATGTTCTACAAGATTACTTTGATTTCTAAAAACCAGTTCATCATCAAATGCATCTATTAATATAATGCTGTCTGTGGTAATTTTGCCAGAAAGTATTTCTTTAGACAAATTATTAAGAACTTCTCTCTGAATAGTGCGCTTCACCGGTCTGGCTCCAAATTCTGGTTGATAGCCTTTTTCTGCAAGATAGTTTATAGCTTCTTCTGTAGCATCTACTGTTATACCTTGTTTTGCGACCATTTTGGCGACTCCTTTTAATTGTAATTTTACAATCTCTTTGATGTCTTTTCGCGTAAGCGGAGTAAACATTACAATGTCATCAATACGGTTTATAAACTCAGGTCTTATGGTTTGTTTTAAGAGACCAAGCACTTCTACTTTAGCGCCTTCCATTGCGGTTTCAGGATCTTTTATAGATTCAAATTTATCCTGAATAATTTGGCTTCCCATATTTGAAGTCATAATAATAATGGTGTTCTTAAAATCTGCAAGTCTGCCTTTATTATCTGTTAAGCGACCTTCATCAAGAACCTGTAGTAAAATATTAAAAGTATCTGGATGTGCTTTTTCTATTTCATCAAGCAATACTACAGAATACGGTTTGCGACGTACAGCTTCAGTTAACTGGCCGCCTTCATCATAACCTACGTATCCCGGAGGCGCTCCTACTAATCTGCTTACCGAATGTCTTTCCTGATACTCGCTCATATCAATACGAGTCATATTATTTTCATCGTCAAAAAGATATTCGGCGAGTGCTTTTGCCAGTTCGGTTTTACCCACCCCTGTTGTACCCAGAAATAAAAAGGAACCAATGGGTCTGTTTTGATCCTGCAAACCAGCACGACTGCGACGTACAGCATCACTTACTGCTACTATTGCCTCATTTTGACCTACAAGTCTTTTATGTAGTTGTTCTTCTAGATGCAATAATTTTTCACGCTCACTTTGCAGCATTTTAGTAACAGGAATACCTGTCCATTTTGCAACAATCTCTGCGATGTCTTCACTAGTCACTTCCTCTTTAATTAATGAATTTTCAGGCTGCTCTGCTAGTTTTGTCTGAAGTTTCTCAAGTTCTTCCTGCGCTTCTTTAATTTTACCATAACGCAGTTCTGCTACCAGGCCATAATTACCTTCTCTTTCTGCCTTTTCTGCATCAAGCTTAAAGTTTTCTATGTTCTGCTTTATACTCTGAATATGATCTACCGCTTCTTTTTCGCTTTTCCATTTTGCATTTACTTCATTGCGTTCTTCTTTAAGATTGCCGAGATCTGCCTGAAGCGATTTTAACTTTGTTTCATCTTTTTCTCTTTTTATGGCTTCAATCTCAATCTCGAGTTGCATGACTTTGCGATCGAGAACATCAAGTTCTTCCGGCTTTGAGTTAATTTCCATTCGCATTTTTGATGCGGCTTCATCCATTAAATCAATTGCCTTATCTGGTAAAAATCTGTTTGTAATATAGCGTTGCGAAAGTTCTACAGCGGCAATAATTGCTTCATCTTTAATACGCACTTTATGATGCGTTTCATATTTTTCTTTGATTCCGCGTAATATAGAAATAGCACTTTCTGTATCAGGTTCGTTCACCATCACTTTTTGAAAACGACGTTCAAGAGCTTTATCCTTCTCAAAATATTTTTGATATTCATCCAGAGTAGTGGCGCCTATTGCACGCAATTCGCCACGAGCAAGAGCAGGCTTTAAAATATTTGCAGCATCCATGGCGCCCTGACCACCACCAGCACCTACAAGCGTGTGTATCTCATCAATGAATAAAACAATATCTCCATCGCTGGTAGTTACTTCTTTAATGACAGATTTTAATCTTTCTTCAAACTCACCTTTATATTTTGCCCCGGCGATTAAAGCCCCCATATCTAGTGCAAAAATTTGCTTCTCCTGAAGATTTTCTGGTACATCACCATCTACAATACGGTGAGCCAGACCTTCTGCAATTGCAGTTTTCCCGGTTCCCGGTTCACCTACAAGAATGGGATTATTTTTAGTTCTGCGAGAGAGAATTTGTAGTATTCTGCGTATTTCTTCATCACGACCAATAACCGGATCAAGCTTGCCATCACGGGCCATTTGATTCAGGTTTTTAGCATACTTGTTTAGCGCATTATAAGTATCTTCTGCGCTTTGTGATGTTACGCGATCCCCTTTGCGCAATTCATTTATTGCAGCTTTCAGGTCTTTTTCAGTGACGCCCTGATCTTTTAAAATTTGTGAAATTTTACTAGATGATTTGAAAATAGCAAGAAGTAAATGTTCTATAGAAACATATTCATCCTTCATTTTTCCTGCAATTATACCCGCTTCAGTTACGGTTTTATTTGCTTCTCTGGATAACATAATTTCTCCGCCACTTACTTTAGGATAACTTTCAAGAGTGCGGTCTACGATTTGCTGCAAAAGACTTAAATTAACGTTAAGCTTTTGCAACAAAAAAGGAGTTACATTTTCATCAACTTCTAAAATAGCTTTAAATAAATGTTCATTTTCTATTTGTTGATGGCCTAAGCTTTGAGCAAGCTGTTGTGCTTGCTGTATAGCTTCCTGGGCTTTTATAGTGAAATTATTAAAATTCATTTTTTATGGTGTTTTTCATT
>JBALXG010000374.1:0-3441 GCA_036961055.1 Leeuwenhoekiella sp.
TTCTTAATTTTACATCCTTTATCGCGATTTTTTCAGTTCTTAGTTTAAGAGATAGAATCTTTTGCAACCCTGCTTCATCCAGGCCTTCCCTTTTTTCAAGGATTTCAGCCATTTTCTGCTTATCCAGTTCCTCCTGAGCGGCTTCTACCATCCCGTAAAATGAGGTTTCGGCTGTATTAGGTATATAACTGAAAATAGTGTTCTGGGTGTCGTGGTTAATATGTTTAAGCACTTCTGGCATAAGTAATCTTCCCAGTTGTTTTCTTTCCTGATAAATTTCTGCATCGCTACCGCGAGAAAAATAAATACGTTCAAAAGAACAAGCTTTACGCTCACGTGGCTCCTGAACTTTTTCAACAGACATTTTTCCACTTTTCTTGATAATTATAGCATGACCTGGGTCAAGTTCTATAACATCCTCAATAGGAGCATTAAAAACGGTTTGTATTACTGGTCTTTCACTGGCGACAACAACAACCTCGTCGTCTTTATAATAATAAGCCGGTCTTATTCCTGAAGGATCACGTAAAACAAATGCATCCCCATGTCCCAACAAACCTGCCATAACATAACCGCCATCCCAGTCTTTTGAGGCGCGCTTAAGTATTTTTGCAATGTTAAGCCGCTCTGCAATTTGGGGAGAGGCTTCAAATTTTGAATACCCTTCCTTTTTCAGCTTTTTATAAACTTTTGCTACAGCATCATCAAGAAAGTGGCCTATTTTTTCCATCACCGTAATAGTATCTGCCTTTTCTTTAGGATGCTGACCTAATGAAACTAATTTGTCAAAAAGTTTAAAGACATTAGTCATATTAAAGTTACCCGCAACGATTAGATTACGATGCATCCAGTTATTCTGGCGTAAAAAAGGATGAACGCTTTCAACACTGTTTTTACCAAAAGTCCCATAACGCACATGCCCTAATAGTAATTCGCCTATATAAGGCACATTTTTCTTTTGCCACGCAACATTTTGTGAAAGCTCGGGTTGTGATGCCAAAGTATCGTTTATTCGCGAATTTATTTCGGCAAAAATATCCTGTATGGGTTGTTGAGCAACAGATCGCTGTCTACTTATATAACGCTCGCCAGGTGCCATATCTAGTTTGATACTAGCAAAACCAGCGCCGTCCTGTCCCCGGTTATGCTGTTTTTCCATCATCAGATACATTTTATTTACCCCATAAAATGCACTGCCATATTTTTCCTTATAATACTCCAGAGGTTTTAGCAGTCGTATTACTGCAATACCACACTCATGTTTAATACCATCACTCATGACTAGATCAATAAATTACGCCCCAAAATATTTTGAGGCGTGAGGTTATAATTTTATATCAAATTGCGTAAGACTCTTAAACCTGAGCAGCCGCTTATTAATTTCTTCCTGTGTTAAACTCTGCATGCGTTCTGTGCCAAATTTTTCTACACTAAACGATGCGAGATTAGAACCATATATAATAGCTCGTTTCATATTTTCAAATGAATGATCATTTGTGCTTGCAAGATAACCTGCAAAACCACCTGCAAATGTATCTCCAGCCCCGGTAGGATCAAAAACTTCTTCTAATGGAAGCGCGGGAGCAAAAAAGATTTCATCGCCTTTAAATAGTAAAGCGCCGTGCTCTCCCTTTTTAATAACTACAATACCAGGACCCATATCATGAATTTTTTTGGCCGCTGTAACAAGAGAGTATTCTCCTGTTAATTGTCGCGCTTCTTCATCATTAATTGTAATAACATCTACGCGAGCGATCGTTTTTTTAAGATCTTCTAAAGCACTATCCATCCAGAAGTTCATGGTATCTAAGATAGCAAGTTTTGGCTTAGAATTCATTTGATCGAGCACACTTAATTGCACTAACGGGTGCAAATTTCCCAACATAACAACTTCAGCATTTTTATAAGCTTCAGGAACTTTAGGATTAAAATCTGCAAGCGTATTTAACTCGGTAATTAAAGTATCGCGACTATTAAGATCATTGTGATACAAACCTTTCCAAAAAAAAGTTTTACCACCTTTCACAATTTCCAGACCTTCCAGATTAATACCCTTATTGGCCAGAATATCTATGTATTCTTGTGGAAAATCGTCGCCTACTATAGAAACAATAGCAGGATCAATATTAAAGTGTGTAGCGGCCAGACCGATGAAAGTCGCGGCTCCACCTAAAATTTTACCGGTTTTGCCAAATGGTGATTCAATTTCATCAAAAGCACAGGTGCCTACAATCAATAATTTACTCATTCAAAAATTTTTGGCAAATATACGGTTTTGCGTTAGCATTTCTACTGAATGAGTCGTTAGTGAATTGCTAAAATTACTTCCTTCCAAAATCTGCTGGTATTTCTCCCCAGACTTTGGTTTCCCATTTAACAACAGGAGTTTTATAACTATTTGTTTTTAACCAAGATTCTGCACGCTTTACGAGTTCAAAAACAGGTTTATTAAGAGCTGTTTCTTTAAGTTGTGTATTGCATTTTTTTTTGCGTACCCAGCTTATTGCGGTACGCGAGTCTGAATAAATAATCCTGTTGCTATCGTGTTTTTTTAAAAAGGCAAGACCGTGAACCAGCGCGAGAAACTCTCCTATATTATTAGTGCCTTGTTTAAAAGGCCCCATTTTAAAAAGTTCCTTTTTAGTTTTTGTATCAACTCCTCTATATTCCATTATTCCTGGATTGCCACTACTTGCTGCGTCAACAGCGATTGAATTATAATTGGGCAAACCTATTTTTGCAAGAAGATCCTTGTCTACTTCTTTTGGCGCGCCCTTTGTTCCTTTATAATCGGCATAATTACCGTTATAGGCTTTTTTAGCTTCAGCGAAATTTAAGAAGGACTTGTATTGAGCACCTTTATATCCGGTAATTGCAGCCTTACAATCTGCCCATTTATTATAAATACCAGGTTTTTTCCCCTGCCAGACTACGTAAAATTTCTCTTTTTTAGCCATTTTTTGGGTGTAAAAGGAGGTTTTCTATAACAAGAGGAAAATGCTCATATTCCAGATCATGTATTTTTTTGGCTAAGGTTTCAGAAGAATCCTGAGCAGATATTTGCGTTTTTGCCTGAAATATTACGTCTCCTTTGTCATATTCTGGCGTTACATAGTGAATTGTGATACCAGATTCTTTTTTAGCAGAAGCAATAACTGCTTTATGAACATTATCTCCATACATTCCTTTTCCTCCAAAATCTGGCAGCAATGCAGGGTGAATATTAATTACTTTATTGGGGAAGCTTTTAAGGATATTTAGAGGGAATAACCACAGAAATCCGGCAAGTACAATAAGATCTGGTCTAGCTTTTTTAAGCAAATTTAAAACATCTTCATTTTCATAAAATGCGACGCGATTAAAGGATAAAGCACTTACTTTAAGGGAGCTGGCTCTCTTTAAAACGGGAGCCTGTGTGTTATTTGATAATAGTAGAACAAC
>JBALXG010000375.1:0-3422 GCA_036961055.1 Leeuwenhoekiella sp.
AGCGAAAGACTTGCAATTAAAGAATCCTGAAAGTCATGCGACTCGCGAGAAATTGTAAAAGTATGTTTTAAAGGAAGTGTGTATTTCTTTAGCTGAAGCTGCATATAAATATTTTGCACTAAGATATTCAATACAAATTTTGTGACCTTAAAAACAGACTACAATTTGTATATCTATTTTTTAAGCACAAATCAATAAAACAAAACCTTACTTTTGAAAAGCATAATATCTCAAGTTATTCTTCTATGAATGAAAATCTGAAATCATATTCTCATCTTTTTGAAAATGCGCTACTAGAAGAAATTAGTGAAGTAGGACTAGTAAAACATGTAGCTGAAGGTGAAAAATTGATGGAAATAGGTCAATATGTTACCGCCATGCCTTTACTTATTTCTGGTGCGATTAAGATTTTACGTGAAGATAAAGATGGGGATGAACTCCTACTCTATTTTCTGGAAAAAGGTGATACTTGTGCTATGACATTAAGCTGCTGCATGGGCCAGACAAAAAGTGAGATACGTGCCATTGCCGAATTAGACACAGAACTTATAATGATCCCCATTCAAAAAATGGAAGAATGGACGGCAAAATATAAGAGTTGGCGCAATTTTGTTTTTGAAAGTTATCATACCCGCCTAATGGAAATGCTAGACACTATTGACAGCATCGCCTTTTTAAATATGGATGAAAGGCTTTTAAAATATCTCAGCGACAAAATAAAGATCACAAAAGATAATATAATAAACAGTACGCATCAGGATATCGCTTATGAGCTGCATACTTCCCGTGTTGTTATTTCCCGACTGCTGAAGGCGCTGGAAAATAGAGGTAAGATTAAATTACATCGCAATAAAATAGAGGTTCTTTTTTAATCTCTTCTGAAGGTACGACACCCCAAATGTTCTTGATTTTTTTACATATTTATCCTTTGTAACCTTTGTTACTGCGTAAGCTTTACAAGGCTTATACTTTTGTGCTATAAAATATGATATGGAGGTTACAGCAATTCTTGGTTATATTGGCGCATTATTTATAGGGCTTATTTTAGGTCTTATAGGCGGGGGTGGTTCAATTCTTACTGTTCCTATACTGGTATATCTTTTAGCGCTTAATCCAGTGGTGGCAACTGCCTATTCCCTTTTTGTGGTTGGTTTTTCTTCACTAGTTGGCGCAGTGCGCAATATGCAAAAAGGTTTAGTTAACTATAAAGTCGCAGCAGTTTTTGCTTTACCGGCATTTATAGCTGTCTATTTAACCAGACGTTATCTGGTACCTGCAATTCCTGAAGAATTATTTAGCATTAACTCTTTTACACTTACAAAAGATATTGCAATTATGGTATTTTTTGCGATTGTTATGATACTGGCTTCTTACGCTATGATTAAAAAGAGTACGAATAAAAAGGAGTGTGTTGATTGTAAAATGAACTATCCCGTTATTCTTATTTATGGGCTGTTTATTGGTATAATTACGGGGCTTTTAGGCGCTGGGGGCGGATTTTTAATTATTCCCGCTTTGGTTTTACTCGCAGGTTTGCCTATGAAAGAAGCTGTAGCTACTTCATTGCTAATAATCGCAATTAATTCACTTATTGGATTTTTAGGAGATGTGCAGAATCTTACCATTAACTGGGTTTTCTTAGGCATATTTACCGCAATATCTGTAGTAGGTATTTTTATTGGTATTTGGCTGAATAAATTCATTGATGAGAAGAAATTAAAAAAGGCTTTTGGTTGGTTTGTTTTACTGATGGGTATCTTCATAATTTATCAAGAATTGTTCTGAAAATATCTAGCTGGTTGAGGTTCTTTAAGAAATCCTATTTTTGCGATACTAAAATGATAAGCATTGTATAAATACTTCAAGATAATAATAGACTCCTTTGTGGGGTATTTCTATTACCTCATTGATGAGATAACAAACCCGTCATGGACAAATTATTTCTACTGGTTATTAGCGCTTTCGTTTTTGGTATTTCTTATCGAGATCATTATTCCATGGCGCAAAAAACAACCTATTATCAGAAAAGGGTTTTGGCTTGATGCATTTTATATACTTTTTAATTTCTTTTTGTTTTCTCTGGTAGGTTATAATGCGATTTCTAATGTGGGAGTCGAGATTTTTAATGATTTTCTGGGGATTTTTGGTATCGAAAACATCGTTGCAATTCATGTTAATGATCTGCCTGTTTGGTCCCAATTACTTATCATGTATATTATAGCAGACTTTGTGCAGTGGAATGTACACCGAATGCTTCATCGTGTTCCATGGTTATGGAAATTTCACCAGATACATCACAGCGTTAAAGAAATGGGATTTGCAGCGCAGTTCCGGTTTCATTTTATGGAAACGATTGTCTACAAGTCTATTCAGTATATTCCTCTTGCGATGATAGGTTTTGGCATAGAGCAATTTTTTGTGATACATATGCTTGCAGTTTTTATAGGTCATTTAAATCACGCCAATGTAAACTGGAGCTATGGCAAACTGGGTTATATTTTTAACAATCCTAATATGCACATTTGGCACCACGCTAAAGAACTTCCCCCAGAGCATAAATATGGTATGAACTACGGTTTAAGCCTAAGCATTTGGGATTATTTATTTGGCACAGCATACGTTCCTGCCAGTGGTCGAAATATTGAAATAGGTTTTAATGGAGATGAGAATTTTCCTAAAGACTTTAAAAATCAGCTTATTTACCCATTTAAGAAACATAAATCTTGATCTGTAACTAAAGTTACTGTGGTATCTCTATAACACCCATATTTTTGCTTAAAGAATAAAAATTACATCATGCTGATAAAACAATTTGAATATAAACCATTATCTCACTACTCATACGCAATTATTAGTGAAGGTAAAATGGCACTTGTAGATCCTGAGCGCGATCCTATACAGTATTACGCTTTCGCGGAAGCAAATAAAGCAGAAATCGTTGCAATTTTTGAAACGCATCCGCATGCTGATTTTGTGAGTGCGCATTTGCAAATACACAAAGAAACAGGAGCTACTATTTACGCAAGTAAATTATTAGGTGCAGATTATGAGCATAAAGCTTTTGACGATGGCTCAACTCTTACTATGGGCAATGTGACTTTTAAAGGAATGAACACCCCTGGTCATTCTCCAGATAGTATTACGATTGTCGCAGAAAATGGTAAACGTACCGCTCTTTTTACGGGCGACACTTTGTTTATAGGTGATGTAGGCCGTCCTGATTTACGTGAAAATGCAGGTAACATGAAGGCTAAACGCCTTGAGCTTGCTAAAGAAATGTATAATACGGTTACTACAAAGTTTAATGACTTGCCTGACGAAGCTTTAATTTATCCTGCTCACGGTGCCGGAAGCCTTTGCGGTAAAAACCTAAGTGAAGATTCTTCTAGTACTTTGGGTAACGAGCGTATGGGCAATTGGGC
>JBALXG010000376.1:0-3419 GCA_036961055.1 Leeuwenhoekiella sp.
TCTTTAAAAGCAGGTTTATCCACCTCGATTACAACATTATTTACTGCTCCCTTACGTAGGCCTATAGCTACAACTGGTTGATTGTGTTTAACCAAGCGTTGTATTGCCAGATGTGAATACCTATGTGGTTTGAGTGATGCACCTATAACCAGCGTTTTTTTTACGTTCATAAAACAAAGTTAAATATTAAAGCGTTATGTAACTATAGCAATTTATTTACGTCTATAGAACAAGAGATTAATTTCCCAGCTTGAGTTGACCGTAATTAGTTTTGATGGTTAGTGTTAGTTAAGGATACTCAAGCTTGAAAACCCGAGGCATTAAACGCCCCGGGTTTTCTATTTTAAAAAACTAACATTTATCTGTAACGAAATTATAAAACGATCGTCTATTTAGTATACTCTTAATCAAAGTATGTTTTACCTAATAGGTTATACAAAGTATTATTTATAACATTCATCAATCAAAAAACTAACAACTATGCAATCATTTAAAAGGCTTTATGGCCTATTAACCTTACTTTTTCTCGCTGCTTCTGCCTATGCGCAGCCCAAACCTGATGAAGTGATAACCGGCTCTGTAAAAGGAGTTGTACTAGACAGCATTTTAAACGAGCCTATTCCTTATGCTACAATAGTTATAAGTGACAAGTCATCTAATGTTGTTACCGGGGGAATAACAAACGATGACGGAAATTTTACTATAGAAAAAATTCCTGCTGGAGATTATATTTTTAAAGTTCAGTTTATAGGTTACGAGACTTTCACCCAGAATTTAAGTATTGATCGTAATAAAAAAGACTGGAATGTGGGAACGGTAAAATTAAATACTGTTGCTTCAGAACTGGATGCGGTTAATGTAATTGCAGAGCGTACTACTATTGAACAGCAAATAGATCGCAAAGTTATTAATGTAGGTAAAGATCTTACGACGGCAGGCCCTACCGCATCAGATATTATGAATAACATTCCATCAGTAAGCGTAGACCAGCAATCTGGAGCACTATCCTTAAGAGGAAACAGCAACGTACGGGTAATGGTTGATGGTAAATTATCTAACTTACCTGCGGCACAATTGCTTAAGCAAATACCCTCCTCTTCAATTCAAAAAATAGAATTGATAACTAATCCCTCTGCAAAATATAATCCAGAAGGAATGAGCGGTATTATTAATATCGTCTTACGTAAAAACACAAATCTAGGTGTGAATGGAGATATTAGTACAGGCTTAACTTATGATAAGAATCCTAAGTTTACCAGTGGCGCAAACCTCAATTATCGTAATGGAAAGGTCAATTTATATGGAAATTACAGTAATAATTTTTCGAAAAATGAAAATGATGTAAGTCTTTTAAGACCAGAAAGCAACGTCAATCAACTTCTTAATTTTATTAATGATAATAAATCTCATTTATTAAAAGCAGGAGTAGATTTTTATATTAATGACAATAACACGCTGTCCTTTTTTACTAATCAAAACAGTTATGTAGGGAACACAGATGGTACAACTAATATTTTATATAATAATGCAGATTTAAATCAGACCCAACTTTTTATAAATGAAAATGATAATAAATCACAGCAATACAATTTAGATTATAAAATACAATTTGCCAAAGAAGGGCACAGCCTAGAATTAGAGACAGATTATAACACTTATAATGGAGATCAGGAATCTAATTTTCTATTTTCAGGAAATTCAGATCTTTATAACTATCAGGATTTACAAAATACAGACCGTAATCGCACGACTATCAATTTAGATTATGTAAATCCGCTAAGCGAAAGCGTAAAACTCGAGGCTGGTTTACAGGCTAATCTGTTTGATTCTAATATTGGTTACACAAGCACAGGACAGTCTTACAATTCTGAAGGGAATCTCATTCCCACCCCAGATACTAAATTTGACTATAGTCGAGATATCTATTCAGCTTATGTGACTTACGGCAAGACTTATGATAAATGGTCTTATCAGGTTGGCGCACGACTGGAGCGCGTAAATGTTACAGCAGATACAAATACCGTAAGAGCATTTACAAATGACTATACAGAACTCTATCCATCTGCCTACGTTACTTATAATGAAAGCGAAAAAAATCAATATCAATTAAGTTACAGCCGTCGTATTGACAGACCAGGACTTGAGCAGGTTAACCCCATTAAAGAGTTTAGTTCTCCCCTCGTTTCAGTTTTTGGTAATGTAGATTTGCAGCCTCAATTCACAAATTCGCTGGAACTTAACTATACCAGACATTTAGAAAAAGGGAGTGTGACTTCCGGCATATTTTACCGAATGATATCAGATGAAATAAATCAGGCCTTTTTAATAGACCGTACAAATCTGGATCGTTCTATTTTAACACATGACAACTTTGATGACACTTCTTCTTATGGGCTTGAAGTCTCAACAAATTATAAACCTTTTGATTGGTGGAGTGTAAATGCAAGTGTTGAATTATACAATCGAAAGCAAAAAGGATATTCTGAACAATTAGATCAAACTCAGGAAAATCCTACCGTACAAGACATATCAATAGTTAGCAGAAAAGTTGACAATACATTATTCAGTATGAGAATGAGTAACAACTTTAATGTAACTGAAAAATTAACCCTTTCTGCATTTGGATTATACAGAGGATCTGGAGAAGATCTACAGTTTAAATCTAAACCCTTTTATTTTGTAAACGTGGGAGCCCGTTATTCACTATGGGACGGTAATGGCACCTTCAGCATAAACTATAATGACATCTTCAACACTATGCGAGCCAGATTTACCGGTGTTTATCCTTATACGCAAATAGGAGAGGCAAATTGGGAAAGTCAAACAGTATATGTGGGATTAAATTACCGTTTTGGAAATAGCAAATTCAGTGCAAAAAAGAGAAAACAGCGAGATGATAATGAGAAATCAGGAGGAGGAGTCTTCTAGTTTACTTAAACGTTATTAAAATGTTAAAAACGCTGATTTAGTGCAACATATTGTACTCAATTGCGTCTTATAAGAAGTAACCAAAACCAAAGAAACCAAGTTTTTTAATTTATTTGAATTAGCCTTCAACAATAATAATAACTTCTTTATCTGGTCAACAGGTTATATAAAAACCCGAAGCTTAAAAACTTCGGGTTTCTTCTTTTTAAAATTTCGAGATTCTTCCTTATTTAAGTCAAACCTATTAAAGTATCACTTTGTGAAATGATTAAATTTTCTCTTTAATTGTATTAAAACTTATACTGCCATGCGAAGTATCATAAACAGAATTCCCGTTTTTTATAAGTAACACCTGCGGACTCTCATGATGCACATTAAATTTTGAGGCAATCTCACTACTTAATTGACGGTATTTTTTTAAATCAAGAAAATAGGGTTCTAGTTGCTCTTTGCTAAGATCATAATCTTTTTCAAATTGCTTTAAAGCCATC
>JBALXG010000377.1:0-3415 GCA_036961055.1 Leeuwenhoekiella sp.
TTCCGTTTTGCTTACCGTTCTTCAGGCAGGTCTTGGCAACAGTCATATTGACTAACCCCGGCGGAATTACTCCCACAAATGCAGCAAAAAAAGTTATAACAAAAAGCCTCAGGGTTTCTATCAAAATACTATCTAATCTTAAATTTTATATAGGTAATTTTCTTATCTTCTTCAAGATACTGATTCTCATAAAAGGTTTGTATGCCTGTGACCTCTTTTGGTGAATATATATTATTATAAACGTCATGATGCGCATATAAAACTTCATGACCTTCACCATGAAGCAGACCTAAAGTATAGCCATGCATAAACTCACTATCAGTTTTTAAATGCATTACGCCGTGCGGCTTTAGTATTTTCTTGTATTTTTTTAAGAAATCACTATTAGTCATTCTGTGTTTAGTACGCTGAAATTTAATCTGAGGATCGGGAAACGTTATCCAGATTTCTGAAACTTCCTGATCTGCAAACGCATAATCTACAAGTTCTATCTGCATTCTCACAAAAGCTACATTTGTAAGACCTTCTTCTATTGCAGTTTTTGCACCACGCCAGAAACGCGCGCCCTTAATATCTATACCAATAAAATTTTTATCTGGATTTTCACGAGCAAGAGCAACTGTATATTCACCTTTACCACAACCTAATTCTAAAACAATAGGTTTGTTATTCTTAAAAAATTCTAGTCCCCAGCTACCAGGGTATTTAAAATCACCATTTAATAATTCTTCCCGAGAAGGTTGAAGAACGTTGGCAAAGGTTTCGTTTTCACGAAAGCGTTTTAACTTGTTTTTGCTACCCAATTTAAAATTTGTTCTTTAAGAAATCGTTTGATAAAATGATGCAAGAGTAAAAAATTTATCTGAAAAAGAAGGCAATAATTTTAATTAGCTCCTAATTATTTAAATATCAAATTGTTGATTTTAAGCAATAAACCTTATTATATCTTTAAAATACCCCTTAATACAGCAATTTTAATATTTTGGTAAAATTAAGGAAACTTTTGTCATTAATAAGTATATCATCTTTGCATCAATGCAGAAGAATAAAACCATACTTGTAGCACCACTTAATTGGGGTCTGGGTCACGCCACTCGATGCGTGCCCATCATCAATGCATTAAAGGCAGAAGGATTTGACGTTATTATAGGAAGTGACGGCGCTGCACTGGCACTATTGACTAAAGAATTTCCTGATGATCAAACACTGGTTTTACCATCTTACCAGATAGAATACGCTAAAAAAGGAAGTAATTTTAAATGGAAAATGTTACTGCGCAGCCCCAAAGTTATGCGCGCCATCAATGAGGAGCGTTTTTTACTGAAAAATCTGGTAAAAGAAAATAAAATCACCGGAGTTATTTCTGACAATCGTCTGGGACTATATCACAATGATATTCCTACAGTTTTTATTACGCATCAACTGCAGGTTATGAGCGGCAGCACAACAAAGCTTACTTCGGCAATTCATCGTCGTTATATAAAACGTTTTGATGAATGCTGGGTACCAGATTTTGCTGAAGAAAATAACCTAAGCGGAAAGCTGGGGCATCCTAAAAACTTTGAAATTCCCGTAAAATATATTGGCCCTTTATCAAGACTCGAACAAAAAGATCAACCCAGTATTTATGATATTATGGTTATACTTTCAGGACCTGAGCCACAGCGCAGCGATCTTGAGGAGATTTTAATTCATGAATTAAAGCATTATCGCGGTAAGGTTCTCTTTGTACGTGGCGTCGTTGAAGAAAAACAGGTTAAAGAGGTCAAAAATCGCATAAATATGGTCAATTTTATGGCCACTACCGCGCTTAATGAAGCGATAAACAGCAGCAATTTAATTGTAAGCAGATCTGGTTATACCACCATAATGGATCTTGCAAAACTGGGCAAAAAAGCATTTTTTATCCCAACTCCTGGCCAGACTGAACAGGAGTATCTGGCTAAAAGACTTATGAAAAATGAAATTGCACCTTTTACAACACAAGAAAAATTTAAACTGAAAGACCTTAGTAAAGTAAAAGTTTATAAAGGTTTTGAAGGTTTAGTGGGCGATTGTAGCAGTGGGTTTAGTTTTAGGGAGCTCTTCAGCCTTTTCGAGAGTGAAGGAAAATTCAGATCCAACTCCAAAATCACTTTCAACATAAATCTTTTCATCATGCGCCTCAATAATGTGCTTAACGATAGAGAGTCCCAGTCCTGAGCCACCTTCTCTGCGAGAACCACTTTTGTCTACTCGATAAAATCGTTCAAATAAACGAGGTATATGTTCTGAAGATATTCCTTCTCCATTATCTGTTACGCGTACAATGACTTTATTCTGTATTAAATTTTCTATAGACACTTCTGTTGTACCATCCTGCTTACCGTATTTAAGCGAATTGACAATTAGATTTGTGAGTAATTGCTGTATGCGCTCTTTGTCTGCATTTACATAAACAGGTTTGCTGTAAATCGTATCAAATGTGAGCGTAATATTCTTTTTTGCAGACTTCATTTCAAGTAAATCAAAAGTGTTTTTTACAAGCTCAACAATATCAAAATATTCATAGCGCAAGTTTAAATCTCCCACTTCAAGTTTTGAAATCATGTCAAGATCACTTACCAGATAAATGAGCCTTTCTACCGCTTTTTCTGCCCTCTGGAGGTATTTTTTACGCACATTTTTATCGTCCATTGCGCCATCAAGCAAAGTAAGCACATAACCCTGAACGGTAAAAAGCGGAGTTTTTAATTCGTGTGCTACGTTACCCATAAATTCCTTCCGGTACTCCTCCCGTATTTTAAGAGATTCTATCTCGAGTTTTTTACTTGCTGCAAAGCGCTTAACCTCCTTAGTAAGTGTTGACATATCTGTTGTAATCTGCCCACGCCTTAATGTTGTAGAATCAAGCAATGATACATCGTCATAAATTTTCTTTACTCTGGTATATATAAAGCGTTCAACACGTATTTGTAAGATAGCCAGGCAAAAAACAAAGCATAAAACTGCAAAAATGACTGCGAACTGCCAATCAAAAATATTTTGGCTAAGCAAAAAAACGCTCAAAAGGAGCGTTATGAAAAGGGTAATGTAAAATGAAGAATACAGTGCAAATCGATATGATTTTTTAAAGTTGGCTGCCATTACACCACAAATTTATACCCCACTCCTTTTATGGTTTTAAATTTTTTATCTCCTATTTTTTCGCGCAGCTTTCTTATATGAACATCAATTGTGCGGCCTCCCACGACAACTTCATTGCCCCATACCTTATCCAGAATATCTTCTCTCTTAAATACTTTACCAGGCTTTGATGCAAGAAGCGAGAGTAGTTCAAATTCCTTACGCGGTAAAATCATCTCCTTTTTATCTTTGATGATTTTATACTCTTCCCGGTTTATAACAAGGTCACCTATTTTAATTGTAACATCTG
>JBALXG010000378.1:0-3404 GCA_036961055.1 Leeuwenhoekiella sp.
TCAGCATCAAACGCTGGAAGTAACAGATGTAGATTTTCAATTTCAGGTATTAGATGCTTTTGCTGAAAATGACCTGATTTTAGCCGATTTTAGCCACTTTTATACCGATTTTCAGAAGAATAAACAGGCTTTAAAAAAGCTTCAAGAGCAAAAAGCTGCAGATAAAAGAGAAGAAGAATACAATAACTTTTTACTGAATGAACTTCTAGACGCGCAATTAAAACCCGGCGAGCAGGAAGAACTGGAAGCTTCGCTGGAGGTTTTGAGCAATGTAGAACAGATTACTGAAGGTCTTGCTGAAGCTAATCAATTATTGGCAAGAGAAGAATTAGGTATTATAGATATGATGCTTGCTTTAAAATTAAGAGTGAGTAAATTATCTGGATTTAGTAAAAATCTGGAAGATCTTAATACGCGTATTGATAGTGCAAGTATTGAACTTGAAGATATTACAGAAACCGTGAGCGATCTGGCAGTTTCTATAGAAGGTGATCCTGAGCAGCTGGCAAAAATTGACGATCGTTTAAATTTGCTTTTTGATCTTCAGAAAAAACATAAAGTTTCATCGGTAGAAGAGTTGCTTGTTATTCAGAATGATCTTGATGATCAGTTACAATCTTTATCTGATCTGGAAAACCAGATTTCTAATCTTGAGAAAAATATAGCTTCGGCTAAAGTAGAATTAGACAGGCTGGCAGCTACTATTTCGCAAAAGCGAAACAAAGCCATAAAACCACTAACCCAAAAACTTGCCGGAATTTTAATTCAGCTGGGAATGCCCAATGCACTTTTTGAAGTTACACTTACAGATCGTGAGACTTTGCGTGAAAATGGTAAAAACGATTTACAGTTTTTATTTACGGCAAATAAAGGAATGCGCCCACAGGCATTAAAATCGGCTTCAGGAGGTGAATTATCGCGTATAATGCTTGCGGTGAAATCGGTTTTAAGCGATTATGCAAATTTGCCCACACTTATATTTGATGAGATTGATACTGGTGTGAGTGGAGAAGTAGCCTTAAAGATGGGCGAAATCATGAAAAATATGGGAAGCCGGATGCAAATTATAAGCATCACGCATTTACCACAAATTGCCGGGCAGGGAGCGCATCACTTTAAAGTATTTAAAAATGACGATGCGGCGCGTACAATTACGCGAATAGAACAATTAGACGCAAGTATGCGTGTGGCAGAAATCGCAGAAATGCTGGGTGGTAAAGCTACCTCTGAAGCTGCATTGAGTCACGCCCGTCAATTGCTTAATTAATAAAAGTATTAAAACAGAAAATCAAAATAACAGTATGGCCTACAATTTATTAAAAGGAAAAAGAGGAATAATCTTTGGAGCTCTTGATGAAAATTCAATTGCATGGAAAACTGCAGAAAGAGTGCATGAAGAAGGTGGAACGTTTGTCTTGACAAATGCACCTATCGCTTTACGCATGGGAACAATTAATGAGCTTGCAGAAAAAACAGGATCAAAAGTTATTCCTGCAGATGCTACATCTATTGAAGATCTTGAGAAACTTGTAGCAGGCGCTGTTGAAGAACTGGGCGGTAAATTAGATTTTGTACTGCACAGTATTGGTATGTCTGTAAACGTGCGTAAAGGCAAACATTACACAGACCAGAATTATGACTGGACCGCAAAAGGCTGGGATATAAGCGCGGGTTCTTTTCATAAAACGATGCAGGTTCTTTATAAAAAAGACGCGATGAATGAATGGGGAAGTATTGTTGCTTTAACCTATATGGCGGCTCAACGTGTTTTTCCAGATTATAATGATATGGCAGATAATAAGGCTTATCTGGAAAGTATTGCACGTAGTTTTGGGTATTTCTTCGGGAAGGATAAAAAAGTACGTGTTAACACAATTTCGCAATCACCTACACCTACAACAGCTGGTCAGGGCGTAAAAGGTTTTGACGGTTTTATCGCTTACGCGGAAAAAATGAGTCCGTTAGGTAATGCCACTGCTTTAGAATGTGCAGACTATACGATAAGTCTTTTCTCAGATCTTACTAAGAAAGTTACTTTACAAAACCTCTTTCATGATGGTGGTTTTAGCAATATGGGCGTGAGTGCAGATGTTATGGAAGCATTTGTAGAAAAGCTGGAGTCTGATAAAAAATAGCATTAAAAACTATTTTATAGATAAAGGCTGAATACGATTTATCATATTCAGCCTTTATTTTTTTCATCTTTGCCGAGTAAATAAAATTAGTTTTTTTCATGCAACTTAGCTTTTCATTTGTAATACCCGTTTACAACCGACCTGAAGAAACTAAAGAACTTCTAGATAGTTTCAGGCAGCAAACGTTTACAGGTTTATACGAAATCATCATTGTTGAAGACGGCTCTACACTATCTTCTGAAACGATAGTCCAGACTTTTTCAGATTTACCAGTTACTTATCTTTCAAAATCAAATTCTGGTCCAGGTCCATCCCGCAATTATGGGATGCAGCGTGCCAGAGGTAATTATTTTATCATTCTTGATAGCGACTGTATACTGCCGCCGGAATATTTACAAAAGGTAGCAAATAGCCTTTCACAAAATTACACCGATTTTTTTGGTGGCCCTGATGCTGCGCATGAGAGTTTTTCTACAGTTCAAAAGGCTATAAATTATAGTATGACTTCTTTTCTTACTACCGGAGGTATACGAGGAAGGGCAAAGAGCGTTGATAATTTTCAGCCCCGCAGCTTTAATATGGGGATTTCAAAAATTGCATTTGATGCAACTGCTGGATTTGGTAAAATACATCCAGGCGAAGATCCAGATCTCACCATGCGTTTATGGGATTTAGGCTTCAAATCAAAATTAATTCCTGAGGCGTATGTTTATCATAAGCGCAGAATATCCTGGAAGAAATTTTATCAGCAGGTTAGAAAATTCGGCTTAGTACGGCCAATATTGACCAAATGGCACCCAAAATCGGGAAAAATCACATATTGGTTTCCGTCATTATTTGTACTTTTTAGCTTATTAAGTGTGCTCATTTTATTTTTTGGCAATTATTTGCCCATTTTAGCTGTTTTTATATACTTTTTAGTCATTTTTATTCATGCTACCTTTAGCACTAAAAATATACAAATTGGCGTTTACAGTGTAGTAGCAACGATTATTCAGTTTTCAGGATATGGTTTTGCTTTTTTAGAATCGACATTTCATATTCAGTGGCAAAAAAAGCTTCCTCAGAAACAATTTCCCCACTTATTTTTTAAGTAAATTTATATAATTCCCAAATTTGATAAATGCCAGAATTGAAGAAACCCTATAGAAACATGAACCTTCGGGTGTTTCTGCTCATTTTAATATTGACAACAGCCGTATCAGTCTTACTGAAGCTAGGAAAAGATTTTGATTATACTGTAAAAGTTCCGCTGGAATTTAGCAAAAT